>CATZIM010000208.1 GCA_958420075.1 uncultured Clostridia bacterium
TCTCCATTTGGCGACAAATGGTGGAAAGATCCTGCGGGATTTTTTTCGGCAAAGGCATAAAGCGCACCTCGGAAACCTTGATTTTCCGGGGTTTCTTTATTTTTTTAGAAAAAAAGAGAAAAAATTCGCTTTTTGGCACAATATTTGCTTTTATATAGGGTGTAGGAAAAAAGAAACAGAGCTGGTTCCCATAGCCTTATGATTTGAGAAGTAAGCCTGTGAGAAACCGGTATTTCCTCAAAACATCGGAAAAGCCCCAAATGATAGGCAAAAAGCTACTTGCACAGACCATAAAAACCCTGATTTGCGGCAGAGAAATGTGTTTCCAAATGGAGAATATTGTTTCTGAATAGAGAATCTTGTTTCCAAACGGAGAATGATGTTTCCGAAAAGAGAATCATGTTTCCAAATGAAGAATGATGTTTCCAAATGGAGAAAAATTCCTCTGAATGGATATTTCCGGTGGTATAATGAGAGGAAAGGAGGGAGCAACATGGAATCCACAGAAAATCGTTATAAATATATATTTGATGAAATCCTTACACTGACAGACGACGGCTTTGTGGTAGTCGATACCAACGGGGTCATTACAGACATCAATGATCAGTACTGTAAGTATCTGAAGACCACCAAAGAGTATGCCATCGGCCGCAGTATTGCGGAAATCATCCCCAATACCAAGATGATTGATATCGTCAATTACGGCTACCGGGAGGAAGGCGCCATCCTCCGGCTCAGCGAGGAGCGGGATGATGAAAACGACAGCATCTTTCTGGTAAACCGTTCCTGCGTTTATGATGACGACCATAAGGTCATAGCCGGTGTGGCACAGGTCAAATTCCGTTTGCAGACATTGGACAGTGCCAAAAAGCTTATGCGGGAATATGCCGCTTATGAGTTTTACCGTGAGGAATATCAAAACCGCAGCAACACCCAGTGTTCCTTTGATAAGATCGTCGGCAACAGCAGCCGTTTCGCGGAAGTGAAGAAGGCAGGCTATAAAGCAGCCAAAACATTCTTCCCGGTACTGCTGACGGGGGAAACAGGCACCGGCAAAGAAGTGTTTGCCCACGCCATCCATAACAGCAGTGAACGCAGAGAAAAGCCCATGGTCAGTATCAACTGCGCCGCCATCCCCAATGAGCTGCTGGAAAGCGAACTTTTCGGCTACGAGGAGGGGGCTTTCACAGGAGCCAAAAAAGGCGGGAAGAAAGGCAAGTTTGAACTGGCAGACGGCGGCACACTGTTTCTGGATGAAATCGGTGATATGCCCTTGGGCATGCAGGCAAAACTCCTGCGGGTCCTTCAGGAAAAGGAAGTGGAAAAGATCGGCGGTTATCAGCCCATCCCCGTAGATGTGCGCATCATTGCCGCCACAAGAAAGAACTTGCCGAAAATGATCGCCGCCGGGGAATTCCGGGAAGACCTGTACTATCGCTTGAATGTGCTGGACATCGAATTGCCGCCCTTGCGTGAGCGGCGGGAGGATATTGTGGAACTGGCTTCCTACTTCCTCAATCGGCTCAATTCCGATTATAAGACAGCCATTTCCCTTTCACCGGAAGTCCGGGAGTGCTTTGTCAGCTACGACTGGCCGGGGAATATCCGGGAGTTGGATAACGTCATCAAAAGCGCTTATGCCGCCTGTGAGGACTTTCTCATACAGCTCACAGACCTGCCCTCTAAAATGGTTTCCCGCCATCAGTTGGCAGGGGAAGGGGGCAGCAGTAAGAAGCTGAATCAGATGATGGAGGAATACGAAAAAGGCATCCTGCTGGATGTGCTCAAAGGCTGCGGCTGGAATTGTCAGGCTGCCGCTAATGAACTGGGCATCCATCGCAGCGCGTTATATAAAAAAATCGCCAAGTACGATTTACAGAAAAATAAATCAGACTGACAACGGAAGCTACACCGCATGCTGTTTTTGCGGATTTTCTTCCCGTCAAATGTGTCGGGTGTTTCGTGAAAAAACGCGAAAACAGCAGGTGTTCTTTTTATGCCCAAAATACGGGGTTTCCTGTCAAAAACAGCAGGTGTATTTCCGTTTGTTTTATACACATTTCACAAAAACAAAGGATTTTAGGAGGAATGAATCATGATGCAGACATTGGTAGAAAAACTGGAAAACGTAAAAGCAGAAATGGACGGACACGTACTGGTCGTAACGATGAACCGCCCCAAAGCCCTCAACGCGCTGAACAATCAGACATTGGACGAATTGCAGGCAGTCTTTGATATGGCAGCCCAGGACGCAGAAATTTACGGCGTTATCATCACTGGGGAAGGCAGAGGTTTCGTAGCTGGTGCGGACATTGTCCAGATGGAACCCTATAAGAGTGAACAGGGCAGAGATTACGCAGGCTATGCTCAGGCAACATTCAACAAAATCGAAGCACTGCCTAAGCCCGTTATTGCGGCTGTCAACGGCTTTGCACTGGGCGGCGGCTGTGAACTGGCACTGAGCTGTGATATCCGTATCGCTTCTGAAAAAGCAGTGTTCGGTCAGCCCGAAGTAACACTGGGCATCATCCCTTGCTTCGGCGGCACACAGCGTCTGCCCCGTTTGATTGGTGCAGGTCTGGCAAAAGAAATGATTTACACAGGCAAACATATCGACGCCCAGACAGCTCTGTCCTATGGTCTGGTCAATAAAGTAGTCCCTGCAGAAGAACTGCTGGATGCAGCAAAAGCCCTTATGGCAGATATCCTGAAAGTATCTCCCATTGCCATCAAATACGCAAAACTGTCCATCAACAAAGGGGCAGACATGGATTTGATGAATGGTCTGGAAGTGGAAAAAGACCTGGTAGGTCTGTGCTTTGCTACAGAGGATAAAGAAGTAGGTATGCATGCGTTTCTGGAAAAACAGAAACCCGTATTCCGTTGATGCTGTTGTGTGAAATGGGGAAGGAGGAGGACAAATGAATTTTAGCGTATTGGTGCTGGTCATTGCCATTGTGCTTTTCGGTGTGCTGGCATTCCGTCAGATGAGCGCCCTGATTCTGGCGCCGCTGGTGACCATATTCGTCATTGTGCTGTCAGGGATGCCTGTGCTGGATACCCTGCTCAATGACTTTATGCCTGCCACATCAGACTATATCACCCAATATTTCCTGATCTTTTTCGTAGGGGCATTGTTCGGGGCAGTTTATCAGTTCACAGGGGCAGCGGAATCCATTGCCCTTGCCATGGGGCGTCTGTCCCATAACCACTTTGTAGCGCCTATGATCATGTGCATCACTGGTCTGCTGACCTTCGGCGGTGTCAGCGGCTTCGTAGTATTCTTCGTGGTCTATCCCATCGCGCTGCAGATGTTCAAACGTGCCAACCTGACCCGGCGGCTCATTCCTGCTGCCATTTCCGCAGGCTGCTGGACTTGGTCTATGACAGCGCCAGGCTCGCCTTCCATACAGAATACCATCGCCATGAAAAGTCTGGGCACACCTGCTACTGCTGCGCTGGTTCCCTCCCTCATTGCCACAGCGGCAGAATTCCTCATGATCTTTGTCTGGCTGGAATGGCGCGCCCGCAGTTTCACCAAAAAAGGCAAACTGTTCTTTGACGATAGCCTGAAAACCCAGCTTGCCCCGGAGGAACTGGAAGAAAGAACATCCGAAAACCTGCCCCATCCTATCATTGCGCTGATTCCCATTGCAGCCATCATCATCTGCTTCAATGTGGTGAAATTGCCTGTGGAAACATCCGTAACCGTTGGTATTATTCTGGCAGTGGTGCTCATGTTCCGGAGAGTGGCAGATGTTTCCCATTGGATCGAAGTCTTTAACAAAGGCGCTGCTGACTCTGGCACAGCCATTTTGAATACAGCCATCGTCGTTGGTTTCGGCGGCGTAGTGGAACAGACAGAAGGTTTTACCTACCTCATCAATAACCTGCAGAATCTGTCTATCTCCCCCTTGGTATTCGTTGCCGTGACCATTGCCATCTGCGCAGGCGTATGCGGTTCTGCTTCCGGCGGTATGGGCGTTGCCTTTGCGGCTCTGACAGATACCTATAAAAGCATGGGTGTCAGCCTGGAAGCTGTCCATCGTATCGGT
>CATZIM010000209.1 GCA_958420075.1 uncultured Clostridia bacterium
TTCTTCTGTGATGACTTTGATTTTTGCGTCACGGTCCTGTTTCAGTTCTGCAAAAACAGCTTCTTCCATTCTTGCATCTGTGATATATTCTGTTACCAGTTTGTAAGCATCTTCGGGAATCACATGTTCTGTGTAAGGAGCTTTTTCTTTACCTTCTTTTGCTGTGATTTCCTGAATAAATTTTACAACTTCCAGGTTGGTGTCGAATGCCAGATGGATAGCTTCCATCATCAGTGCGTCAGGAATTTCGTCTGCGCCTGCTTCGATCATCATAACTTTATCTTCTTTGGAAGATACAGTCAGTGTCAGTCTTGTTTTTTCTCTCTGTTCTGCTGTGGGGTTTACCACCAGTTCGCCATCCACATAACCGATGCTTACGGAAGAAACGGGATCTGTGAAAGGAATATCGGAAATGTTCAGCGCCAGAGATGCGCCGATCATAGCTACTACTTCAGGAGAGCAGTCCTGGTCTACGGACATAACAGTTGCAACGATGGCTACGTCGTTTCTGTAATCCTTAGGGAACAGAGGACGCAGAGGTCTGTCGATACATCTTGCTGTCAGGATTGCTTTTTCAGAAGGTCTGCCTTCTCTTTTGATGAAACCGCCGGGGATTTTACCTACGGAGTACAGTCTTTCTTCGTAATCAATGCTCAGAGGGAAGAAGTCAATGCCGTCTCTGGGCTTTTCGGATGCAGTTGCAGTAACCAGTACAGTGGTATCGCCGTAACGCAGCAATACAGCGCCGTTAGCCTGTTCTGCTACTCTGCCGATTTCAGCTGTCAATGTTCTGCCTGCCAGTTCCATGGAATAGGTTCTAAACATGTTCATTCTCCTTTTCTGTCTGTTTTTCTCCTGCACCATAGATCTTCAACTTCAAAAACATGGTCGTCCATATTTGCAAAGTTGGAAATCTATAGTGCAACCTTCTTTGTTTTTGTTTGATAGAAGAAAAGAGAGGAAAAACGTCCTCTCTTTTCCTAATCTTTTGGTTTGTGTCTTACTTTCTCAGACCCAGTTCTGCAATGATTGCACGGTATCTTTCGATATCCAGTTCTTTCAGGTAGTTCAGCAGACCTCTTCTCTGACCAACCATTTTCAGCAGACCACGTCTGGAGTGGTGATCTTTCTTGTGGCTTTTCAGGTGGTCTGTCAGCAGAGTGATTCTTGCTGTCAGCAGAGCGATCTGAACTTCGGGAGAACCTGTGTCGTTAGGTGTTCTGCCGTATTTTGCGATAATTTCCTGTTTGTTGATTGTTGCCATGATTTTTGGCCTCCTTAAAAATATTTATTCTTGCAACCCCTAGAACTAAGTGAAGGTCGGAGCGTCCTGTCACTGAGTCCTGGTTTTACAGCGTTCTCATTTTATCATACTATATGGCCCTTTGCAAGAGCAAAGGCTTGATTTCTTGCGATTTTTTCGTTTTTTCAGCTGGTTTGGGCTGATTTTTTCGTCTTTTTCTTTGGTTCATAACGGAACTGTGACATCAGCACCGCCACAAATACCACCGCGAAACCTACTGCCATTCTGGGTGTTACTTCCTCATGGTACAGCAGCACAGAGAAAATAACCCCGAAAACAGATTCCAGACTCAAAAGGATGGTACCTACTGCCGCGTCTGTATGCTTCAAGCCATACGCCTGCAGGAACAGGCAAAGGGCTGTGGAAAGCAGCGCCAGATACATGACATTTCCCATGGCGCCCATGGAAACGGTCTCCGGCATGCCGCCTGTCAGAAGTGTACCAATCCAGCCAATGACCGCAGAGAATGTAATCTGCATAGTGGTCAGCAAAATGGGATCTCTGCCCTTGGAAAACCACGCCACCGCTGTCAGGTCACAGGCGTAAATGACGCCGCAGGCCAGCGTCACTACGTCCCCGGGCAGCATGGTCATATCCCCGTTGAGGGAAATCAGCCCAATCCCTGCCAAGCAGAAGATTGCCGCAATGACATGATTGCGCTGAGGACGTTCTTTAGAAACGAACCAGTAGAAAAATGGTACAATCACGCAATAAACCGCCGTCAAAAAGGCGCTTTTGCCCGGTGTGGTACCCATGGCAAGAGCAACGGTCTGCACAGCTGTGGCCGTCCCCATGGTCAAGCCTGTGATGATACCGCCCAGCAAATACCCCTTATCCAGTCTGCCCCATTTTTTATAGGTAATGACCCAAAGCACCACTGCCGCAATGGAAAATCTTGCCGCTGTGATGAACCAGCCGGAAAGTTCCTCTGTGGCAAATTTCTGAAAAACGAAGGCGCTTCCCCAGATGATGGCTGTCAAAAGCAGCAGCAGATGGGCCCGTGTTCTTTTATTCTCTAACATGATGTTACCTCATATCATTTTATCTGTCTGTATGTGATTATTTTTCTTCTTCCGCTTTCCAGTGTTCATATTCCGCAGAAGCGAAATATGCTCTGGTCTGTTCCGCATTGATGGCGATCTGCGCCTGCAGTTCGTCTACGCTTTCAAATTTCTTTTCGCTGCGCAGGAATTTATAGAAGAAAATCTGTAGTTCTTCGCCGTAAATCATTTTGTTGAAGTCAAACAGATAGGTTTCCACAATCTTCTGTGTGCCATTTACTGTAGGATTTTTGCCGATATTGGTCACACCGTAGTAATACTTGCCATCATACAGTGTTTTTGTGGCATATACCCCATTGGGAGGGAACAGCTTCAAGGGATGGGCTTCGATATTCACAGTAGGGAAACCGATGGTGCGGCCCAGTTTTTTTCCTTCTTTCACAGTACCCAGAATGAAATAAGGCACTGTCAGCATGCTATTGGCGCTTTCCAGATCCTTATCGATGAGGCACTGACGGATACGGGAGCTGCTGACCCGTTCGCCTTCGTACTGTACAGAAGGCACCGCAATGACTTTCACGCCGTGTTCTTCCCCCAAACGACGCAGCATTTCATAATTGCCTGCCCGATTGCTGCCGAAATGATAGTTTTCCCCTACCACCAGCACTTTGCATTTCATGCGCTCAAAAAGCAGCTTTACAGCAAAGTCATTGGCAGACATGGAAGCGAATTCCTCGTCAAAAGGATATTCGATATAAGTATCCACGCCCATCTGCTCCATGGTAAACAGCTTTTCAGAGGGCGCCATAATCAACGCAAAATCCTCTTTTTTCTTGAATACCAGCATGGGATGAGGAGAAAAGGAAAATACCACACTTTCCAGATTTTCCTCTGCCGCAAATTCTTTTGTCAGTTGAATCAGGGCACGGTGACCCAGATGCAGACCGTCAAAGTTCCCCAAAGTAATGGCTGTGGGTCTGCTGCGGTCTACCTGCCCGTCTGTAATATGTTCCATTTCGATACTCCTTTAAATCAACATCTTAAATGGTTTGATATAAAAGCCTTCTTCGTCCCGTACTTCATACAGTCCCACCAGATGGTGTTCACTGTCAAAGACAGCAGCAATGTCACCTGCTGTCAGTTCTTTTTCTGCCTCATAAAACTTGGCGTAAACTCTGCCGCCGTTATACAGCATCTTTGTGGACTTAGGAGAAACGATGATTTTCGGGAAATCGGACAATGCCGCTTCCATGGACAGGAATGCTTCTTCCTGCCGTCCTTCATCTGCCATTGTCTGCAATTCACCCAGCGTGATGGCATCTTCCAATGCAAAACTGCCGGTACGGGTACGGGTCAGTTCTGCCATATGGGCGCCGCAGCCCAAAGTTTTGCCAATGTCACTGCAAAGGGTACGGATATAAGTCCCTTTGGAACAATCCACATCTATTTCAAAGCGGTCAGGAGGCAGAAATCTTACGATGTTGATGGCAAAAATAGTAATGGTTCTTGCCTTACGCTCAATTTCCTTGCCTTCCCGCGCCAATTCATACAATTTCTTGCCATTGACTTTGATGGCAGAATACATGGGCGGAATCTGTTTCTGTTCCCCCACAAATCCGGCGACTGCCTGTCTGATTTTTTCCTCGTCAAAATCCACAGGCTTTTCTTCCAGCACTTCACCAGCCGCGTCTTC
>CATZIM010000210.1 GCA_958420075.1 uncultured Clostridia bacterium
TGAAGAAGAAAAGCCAGTGCTTTCCTTAACAGCTGTAGACAGCACCAGCACCATTTCTGTTCGTATCCATATGGACTATCCTCTGACAAAAGAAACCGTGGAAAAACAGAATATCCAGATGTCTGTTTCCAATTCTTATACAAGAGAAGAAGTGCCCGCATCCATTTCCTATACTTATCTGGATGAAACCGGCAATGAATGCTCTGGCGATGATCTGGTAGCAGCCATCGACATCGTTGCTTCCGATCTGCCTGCCGGCACTGCGGACTGCGTATACCGCATTGCAGTCACAGGCGACGGTTACCGCACTTATACATATAATGAACTTTCTCTGGAAGAATACGCAAAAATCATTACCATTGGCACCAAAGAAAGCACATTCACACTTGGGGATGTGAATGGCGACGGCAACGTAAATCAGGATGACCAGCATCTGGTAGAGGCAGCTCTGGACACTGATAACGATGCTTATGACCTGAACAAAGACGGCACTGTCAACATCGTGGATATCTCCTATGTAAACCGCGGCATGATGGTACAGGGTACCGGCAAAGCCGTTGCACAGAATGGTGCTATGGTATCCCGCGCCATTGTACAGAACATTGACGTTGACAAAACAGACCTGTCTGAAGTAGAAATTGCTGATGACAAAAACATCGCTGACCTGTTTACAGAAACAGAAGCCATTACATTCAGCAAAAAAGATTCCGGCGAAATTTCTCCCGAAGCACCTTTGGAAATCCCCATCGCCTTTAACGAAGGCGTTGCCATGAGCGAAGTACAGATTGCTACTCCTGCAAACGGCGGTATTGAGTACTTCAATCTGGTTCTGGAAGTGGAAGAAGACGGCAAAACCGTTACAGAAACCATCCCTTACGGCAAACTGACTGTTGCAGCTCGTTCTGCCCGTGACAGCGAAAACGTACTGGTGGTAAATCTGGGTTCCAGAAAAGTCGTGAAGAAGATTACAATTCAGGTTACCAAAACAGAAGATAATGAAACTGCTGTCATCAAACAGGTTGCTTTTGTGGAAAACACATTGACAAAAGCCCCTGAAGCAGAAGCGGCAAAACCTCAGAATGTTACCGCAACTGCAGGCACAAAGAGTGTATCCCTTTCCTGGGATGCCATGGCAAACGTAACAGGCTATAAAGTTTACTATGGCACCACACAGAACGGCATGACACAGGTTCAGACCACTGGAAATAACCGTATCACCATCAGCGGTCTGGAAAACCTGAAAAAATATTATTTCGTAGTCGTAGGCACCAGCGGCGAATGGGAAAGCGCAACTTCCGCAATCGTATCTGCAACACCTTTCCCTGACAGCAGACCTGCAGCACCTACCACTTTGCAGGTAACTTCCATGGATTCCGCTCTGCGTTTCAGCTGGGCAAAATCCGAAAATGCCATGGGCTATCTGGTATACTATCGCGAAAAAGGTTCCGATCAGTGGATTTCCTCTGATGTAGGCGATACCAATACCCTCACCGTAGGCAACCTGACAAACGGTGTTACTTACGAATTCTGCGTAGAAGCATACAACCAGGCTGGTGTCAGCCCTCGCTCCGAATTGGCAGAAGGCGCACCGAAGTCTCAGACCATCAATGGACCTGCCCTGCCTACAGAAAACCGTATCTCCAACGAACTGATCACTGTTCGTTCTGACAGCGGCGCCGCAGGCAATGTAAACTGGAGTGAAACACCTAACTTCAATATCAATCATGTACTGGACGGCAACTATTCCACATTCTGGCAGTCCGGCGCATACTGGAAAGATCAGTCCTTCACATTTGACTTTGCAGAGCCTCAGAGCATGAACTATATGATCTATGTTCCCAGACAGGGAGATCTGAGCTACACCACAGGCATGCGTGACTACAGCGTGACCACTTATCGCAAAACATCCGATGGCAAATATGAAAAGATCGCAACCATCAATGCAAATATCACTGCCAAAGTGACAAAAGACGGCACCGGTTATCTGGTACTGGAACTGCCCGAATCCAATGACATTTCCAGAGTCAGAGTCAACGTTGGTCAGTGGGAAGGCGCAAAAGCTGTTACACTGTCTGAAGCAGCCTTCTATCATTTGGATAACACACCTGCGGAAATTGCAGACCTGTTCTCCAACGGTACATTCACCGAACTGAAATACAGCAAGGAAGAAACCCTTGAAAAAGTAGAAGCACTCCGCAGCAGAGTGGAAAATACAAACGCATTCTATCTGAATAAAGATATGATGCTGCGCGAACTCAACGATGCAAAAGCACTGGCAGAAGGAAGCAAATTAACAGCACAGACAGGCTTCCAGTCTCGCAGCACCGCAGCAGACAGCGCATATGGTCAGACTGCAAGCGTATTGCAGCCTCTGGGCGTTGTAGCTTCTTCCGGCAGCGATGTTGTGATCTATGCGGATATTCCTGCCGGTGAAACTGTTACCATCGTACCTACACAGTATTATGGCAATTACAACGCATGGAAAGGCAAAGGCATCCAGCTGCAGTCCGGCAGAAACGTCATTTCCATTGAACAGATTGCTTCCGTATCCTCCGAAAAAGGCGGCGCCCTGTATCTGACATACAGCGGTTCCCATGCGGACGAAATCTCCCTGCGTGTCATCACAGACAACAATACCAGCGTAAAAACACCTATGCTGGAACTGTCCGACTGGTATGAACTGTCCGAATCCGCAAGAAAAGAAAAAATCTCTGCTTATGTGGCAGAAGTAAACGCATATGTGCAGGCAAACAGCAACCGTCTGGGCCAGACAAGCATCCGTAACCATACAGATATTGCAACCCCCAGCTTCCTGCTGTCCATTCCTGTAAAAGAAGTCGCAAATGGCTTGACAACAGAATCCCTTTACAATGCAATCCTTGCTTGGGAAGACGTTTCCTATGTAGTAAATACCACACAGGGCATTGTAGACGGTGATAAAGACGCTTACCAGTATCCTATGGAAAGCCGTCAGAACATCCGTTACATGCGCATGTTCGGTTCCGCCTTCATGTACGCAGCTGGCGATCATATTGGTATCGGCTATGGCTCCGCTGGTGATCTGGCAAAAGGCACTCCTGTTTCCATGCTGTCCGGCGAAGCAGATACAAACGGTCTGTACGGCTGGGGTATCGCTCACGAAATCGGTCATAACATGGATAAACTGGGCAGAACAGAAATCACCAACAACCTGTACTCCCTGATGGTGCAGAGCTATGACGGCGGCGACATGACTTCCCTGACCACTCGTCTGGAAAGTGAAGACAGATATTCCGCCATCTTCCAGAAAGTAGCGGAAGCACGTCCCGGCGCAGCCAACAACGTATTCGTACAGCTTGGCATGTACTGGCAGCTGCATCTGGCTTATGATAACGCAGATGCTCCTATGGACTTCTACAACCAGTTCTTCAAACTGTGGAAATCCGGCGCTTATAGTGGCAATGACTACGACAACCGTGTTGCACTGATTGCATCTGAAGTTGCTCAGAAAGACCTGACAGAATTCTTCACTCGTTGGGGTATGGAACTGACAGAAAGCACAAAGAGCAAGCTGAAATCCTATGGCGAAGAAGACAGAGCCATCTGGTATCTGAACGATAACTCCCGCCGCAACCGTCTGGAAGGCACAGGCGTTGCAAATGGCACATTGACACTGGATTCCGTCACAGCAGCCAATTCCGTTGGCTCCAACGGTCAGGATGTGACACTGACATTCTCCCACACTGACGGAGAAAACATTCTGGGTTACGAAATCCTGAAAGACGGCAAATCCATTGCCTTCACAACAAGTAACACATTCACCGAACATATCGGTACTGCAAACAATACTGTATTGACCTATTCTGTTCGTGCCGTAGACAAACAGGGCAACATGTCCGAAGCAACAGAAACACAGCAGGTACGTATTTCTTACGACAACGTACTGGATGCAGGTCTGTATGACCTCTCCCAGTCCGGCACAACTGCAACTG
>CATZIM010000211.1 GCA_958420075.1 uncultured Clostridia bacterium
CTTTCCAGCGGTGTTTCATGTTGCTTCGTGCCGTTACCAGCGCCGCACCGTAAGTGATAAGCAGCCCCAGTACCGCTGTCAGTACTGCCACGAAAATGGAGTTTCTGTATACCATAGTCAGGCTGTTGTCATTGAGGACTGCCTGTAGATGTTCCAGTGTAAAAGATGTCTGGTAGGGCCATTCTTCCACAAAAGGCACTACGAAGATCACCAGGAAGATGGATACCAGCACCAACAGAATGATGCCGGAGCCGATGCCGCAGACCCAATCCCGCAGGGGATTTTTCTGCAATTCGATAGTAGAAATTTTGTTGTAGCGGATGTTGTACCGTTCCAGATATCGCAGAAGGACAATACTAATGATGGAAGGCACCAGCATCAGCATGGCTACCACAGCCCCCTGCTGGAAATCCGGGATACTGCCCAGCATTTCGTTGTAAAGCACCGTTGCCACCACATCGTATTTGCCCCCTACGGAAGCGGGAATCCCGTAATCCGTAAAGCAGAGGAAGAAACACTGTACGATGGATGCTGCCAGCGTTCCCAGCAGCGGACGGAACACTGTCTGGAAAAATGTAGTGATGCTGCTGTCCCCCATGACTCTGGAAACCACCATGAATTTCTTGTCGATATACCCCATGGTGTTGAGGATCAGCAGGAAGGAAATAGGCAGTGTGTAAATCACATAGCCAAAAAGCAGACCGCCGAAACCGTAAATATCAAACAGCTGTGTGCCGATGAGCTTTGTCAAAAGCCCCTGTTTCCCGAAGGAATAAATGATGGCAAAACCGTATGTAATGGTAGGCAGCAGCATAGGCAGCACTGCCAGCAGGCGGATAAGCTTTTTATATTTTGCGCCTAAGTTCGTATATTGGATGCTGTATGCCAGGAAAAACGCCAGCACCGTGGAAATGACCGCACTGGTCAGGGAAATGACGATACTGTTGCCGAAGGCTTCCGCAAAGCCTTTACCTGTCAGCACAGAGGTATAATTTTCCATGCCCCATCCTGTATCCAGCACAAAGGATTCACCTAACAGGCGGATGATGGGAACCGCTAAAAACGCCGCAAACAGTAAGATGGTCACGGCATAAATGACTTTGATTTCTTTTTCTTTCCGTACTACCATGATTTATACCGCCTGTGCAATGATTTCCTGATGGAACAGAGCAAAAATGTTGTTGCGTTTGATTTCCAGCTGATTCAGGATGAATTCTTTGATGAATGCGTTCTGAGGTGTCGCAATGATTTCTTCGGGAGCACCATACTGAGAGATGGAGCCATCGTTGACGATGAGCACTTTATCGGACAGTGTCAGGGCTTCTTCGGGATCGTGGGTAACGATGATGGTTGTCAAATGGTAATCTCTGGCGATCTGTTTGATTTTTTCTTTGATGGATTCTTTGATGACACCATCCAGGGCGCTGAGGGGTTCGTCCAGCAGCAGGATTTTCGGTTTCATCACCATGGTTCTTGCCAGAGCCACTCTCTGTTTCTGACCGCCGGAAAGCTGGTCGATTTTTTTATTCAGATGAGGTTTCAGACCCAGCAGTTCAATCAGTTCGTTTACTTCTTCCTGTGTGGAAATGTTGGGTGTATTTTTCAAACCGTAAGTGATATTCTGCATAACATTGAGATTGGGGAACAGGGCATAATCCTGAAATACAATGTTGAAGCCGCGTTTTTCCATGGGCACGTTTGTAATATCCTTGCCGTCAAAAATGATCTTGCCACTGTCTGCGTCTGTCAGACCCAGGATCAGATTCAGCAGTGTGGTCTTGCCGCAGCCGGAAGGACCCAAAATAGAAACGATCTCACCGTCGGAAATGGTCAAATCAATGTTTTTCAATACGGTTACGCCGTCATAAGACTTTTTGATGTTTTTCAGTTCTAACATTCTTTTATCTCTCCTTCTGTTCTTTTCTCATTGTCATACATTAAAACACACAAAAAGGTTTTCAACTATCTTGGTTTTGTAATTTTTATGTGAAATCTTCATGAAATGACAGAAAGGTCTTTTCCTATGACGCCAATCTTATTATTTGACTATCTTTTTTCTGTGATTTTTCCGTGAAATTTTTATAAAACGGCCTTTCCTTTTCAGTTTCATAAAAATAAGCCCCTGTTTCCATGGGCTTTTTGATAAAATCCGGATAAAAACAGGATAGCTGGAACCCTTTAAATTGTAAGGATTCCAGCTATCTTCATTTTCTTAAGAAGCAGTCACACATGCGGTACTGCTTTTGTTCCTGCGATTTAGTTCAGTTTCAGATACTGCGCCCAGTCACGAGCAGGCAGAACTTCTGTCCATGTTTCATAAACGCCGTCGTCGTCTTTTTCATACTCGTGGCTGTTGGTTGCTTCCTGGATTGCCAGATAGTACCATGCGTTGGTATCTGCATTGTCCACAAACACTTTCATATCTTCATGCAGTGCATCTTCATCTTCCGGCATACGATTCAGTACACGGTTGATCATAGTTACAGCTTCTGCACGAGTGATGTAACGGTTAGGGCCAAATGTGCCATCAGGATAGCCTGTGATCCAGCCTTTTTCTGCTGCACGGTTGATCTGATCTGCTGCCCAGTGGCCTTCGATGTCTGTAAACAGGTCATCGCCGCTGTAACTTCCGCTGTCAAAACGTGCTGCAATGGCAGCGAATTCTGCACGGGTAATATACGCGTCAGGATCGAACTGATAGTCTGTTCTGCCGAATACAATACCCATATCGGACATAGTGGATACTGCTACATTGTACCAAGCATCTGCAGATACATCTGTGAATGTATTCTGATCTGTCAGATTTTCACTTCTTACATCATCTTTCAGCAGACGGAAGAAGATAGAAGCCACTTCCGCACGGGTGATGTTGCGTTCGGGATGTACTCTGCCATCTGCGTCACCAACGATATAATCAAAATGATCTTCACCATTTAAAGCATCTGGTGTTTTTGCCGGTGTTTTATCTGTGTCTTTGTCGTCGTCTTTGTCATGGCTGCCGCCGCCACCGGAGCTGCCGCCGCTCTTTTTCTCGAAAACGACTTTCAAAATAGGGCTGTCCAGCATAACATCATCTTTCAAGACGTAAGAATCCACATCGCCGACACTTTCGCCGTCTACCAAAACATCATCGATTTTCCAACCGTCCGCAGGTTCCATTGTGAATTTCACACTGCTTTCAAAATCAGGAATGATGATAACTTCTGTTTCGTTAGAATCAACGGTTCCATAATCTTCTGCTTTGACTTTCCCTTTGCCGTCAACGATAACGGTTACATAATAATCATTTGTATGACCGCCGCCTTCTTTTTCGAAAACAGCTGCAATAGATGCATAACCTACATTAGAACCTTCTGCAAAATAGCACAGACCAGGTACGCCGAATGTGCTTGCGTCTGCATCCCATTCAATCACGTCTGCGCCCTGACCTTTCCAGCCTACGAATTTGTAGCCATCTTTTGCGGTTACTTTGGGCACTTCAAACTGCTGGGTAGATTCTGCGTCAATGTTTTTGAATGTTACAGGACCTTCCCCATATTCTGTGAAGGAGCCGTATGCGGGATTTACTGTAAATGTTACTTCTACGGTTTTTCCGCTTACAGGTACTTCTTCAAATACTGCTTCAATGGATGCATAACCTACGTCAGATCCTTCGGGGAAATAGCACAGTCCGGGTACGCCGAATGTGCTTGCGTCTGCATCCCATTCAATCACATCTGCGCCCTGGCCTTTCCAGCCTACGAATTTGTAGCCTGCATTAGCTGTTACTTTGGGTACTTCAAACTGCTGGGTAGATTCTGCGTCAATGTTCTTAAATGTTACAGGACCTTCCCCATATTCTGTGAAAGTACCATATTCAGAATTTACTGTAAATGTTACTTCTACTGTTTTTCCGCTTACAGGTACTTCTTCAAATACTGCTTCAATGGATGCATAACCTACGTCAGATCCTTCGGGGAA
>CATZIM010000212.1 GCA_958420075.1 uncultured Clostridia bacterium
ATACCGGCATATAAGAACATCTAAAGAGATAATTAGAAATCTATTAAATGATTCTTAGAAAAAAGAAAACAAAGAAAGCCAAAATCCTTATGATGACAAAGGATTTTGGCTTTCTTATTTTATCCAGATTTCATTTGTTATGTTTTCTTAAGGGGAAGTTACTTTTTCTCGCCGCTTTTCAAAAATCCGTATTCGATGGATACTGCTTGTTTTTACCGAAAAATCAGTCTTTCAGCATAGGAAGCACATGGTCAAACACTTCCATTGTTTTCAAAATATCTTCTTCTGTATGTTCTGTTGTCAGATAAATACGACCTCTGGCAGATGTGATACGCACACCATAATCACGTGTCAGCAGATACAGACGATCATACATACCGCTGTCCACATTTTCCAGATAATCCTTATAATCTTTAGGCGCTCTTTCCATGCCCATTTCCAGCTGGATAATGCCGCCATGATGTTCTGTATACAGGGCAATGCCATGTTTTTTGCCCAAAGCACGCAGTTTTTCACAGAACAGTTCTCCCAATTGTTCCATCTTTTCATATACACCAGGTTTGGACAATTCTTTGATGGTTGCCAGCGCAGCCGCTACAGAAATGGGAGTTGCGTTGAATGTGCCGGAAGGATGTACGCCACAGCTCATGATTTCTTTCTTGCCGCATACCATGGACAGGGAATAGCCGCCGGCAATGGCTTTGCCGAATACACCCATATCCGGTGTTACGCCGAAATACTGCTGAGCGCCGCCCAGTGACATACGGAATCCTGTGATAACTTCGTCAAAGATCAGCACAACATGATATTTTGTGCAAAGTTCACGTACTTTTTCCAGATAACCGGGCTGAGGCATGATGGGGCCTTCATCGCACATATAAGCTTCCATAACAACAGCGGCGATTTCATTGCCTCTTTCTTCCAGCAGCGCTTCCAGAATATCCGCACGGTTCCAGCTTGTGATGATGATATCATCGGCTGTTTCCTGACGCTGACCGGCAGTTGTCATGATTCGTGCAGGTGCTTTTTCATCCCCCAGTGTTTTTGCATTGGCTGTGATACTGATTTTCTGTTCATCAGACCAGCCATGGTACTGACCAGCGAATTTCACGATCTTCTGTTTTCCTGTGTATGCTCTGGCAACACGCCATGCGTGCATGTTAGCTTCTGTACCGGAGCTCTGGAAGCTTACCATTTCCGCACAGGGGATGATTTCTGTCAGTTTTTTAGACAGTTCCAGCAGCTGTTTTGTGGGTGTGGAGAACTGAGAACCTCTATCCACCTGTTCTTTCACTGCCGCATTCACTGCATCCGGTGCATACCCCATAATCATAGGACCGAATCCACCAATGTAGTCAATATATTCATTTCCGTCCACATCATACAGTTTGCTGCCTTTGCCATGGGTCATGGCAATGGGATAATCTTCCACGGCTGCTTTATGGAAGGAACTGCTTACACCATCAACCAAGTACTGACAAATTTCCTGATAAAGTGCTTCTGAATTTTTTGTGTTGAATTTTTCCATGTGATCTCCTTCTTTCTTTTCATAATAGTTTCAGAACATCGTCCTGCCATAGTATTGAGCAAATTTTATACCAAATGAACAATTTTTCTTATACAAATAAAATATTTATGACCTCTTTCACTTCTTCTTCCTTGACCTGCCTTTCTCCTCTTTCCAAATCCGCATATACATCTTGCGAAAAATCCGGTTTGTTTGGCATATTTTTTGCTTATCCATATTGACAGATTTGTTTTGCACAATTACCGGTAAAAAAATGCATGTATTCCATTCAAATCTAAACCACTACTCATCACACACTCGCAGAAAGAAAGGAGTATGTTGTCTATGGAAAACACGACACGCCAACGGGAATCATTAAGCAAAACGCTGAAGCGCGGAGACATCTGGGCATTTGCCTTTGGGTCCATTGTAGGCTGGGGCTGGGTTATGCTGGCTGGCGGCTGGGTCATTTCGGCAGGTACTGTCGGCGCTATCATCGCATTTATCATTGCTGCCATTCTCTGCGGCTTTGTAGGTATGGCTTATGCAGAACTGACCCCCGCGCTGCCTCTGGCAGGGGGCTCTATGGTATGGTGCTACCGCGCCAGCGGCTATAAATTCGCCTGGTTCAGCGGCTGGGCAATTGCCTTTGCCTACGTTGCCGTTGCCGCATGGGAAGGTCCCGCCTTTGCCTCTGCTGTGGCATATCTGATTCCTCTTCCTGAAGTGGGCTTCTTATGGAACATTGCCGGATTTGACGTTTATGTTCCATTCATCATTGTCAGCATGGCAGGCACCATCTTCACCATGTTCTGCCACTTTCGCGGACTGAAATTCGCCGCTATTTTCAACACCATCGCAGCCATCGCACTGGTTGCCGGCGGCGTTATCTTTTTCCTGGGCGGCGTGACTCTGGGGGATATTGCAAACGCGGCGCCTGCAATTCGTGACGGCTTCGGTGGAATCTCCATCGTACTGGTTGCAGCACCTGCTATGTTTGTAGGGTTTGACGTTATCCCGCAGGCATCCGAAGAAATGGACTACCCCATCCGCCAGGTAGGTATCCTGGTACTGTTCGCCATCTTCCTGGGCGTACTGTGGTACATCATGATGATCGTAGGTACCGCTTTTGCAGCACCTGCGGACTTCCTGGAATCCGCATCCATCCCTCTGGCTGACGCAGCATCCTATGTATTCAACTCCAAGATCTTCGGCACATTCATCATCATTGCTGGGATCGGCGGTATCCTGACAAGCTGGAACGCTATGTTTGTCGGCAGCACACGCATCCTGTTCTCCATGTCCAGAGCAAAAATGCTGCCCACAGTTTTCAGCAAACTTCATCCCAAATACGGTTCTCCCACAGCTGCCATCACACTGGTAGGGGTTCTGGGTCTGATTTCTCCTCTGCTGGGGAAAAACGCACTGGGTTGGTTCGTTGATGCCAGCTCTTTCGGCACCGTTGTTGCCTATCTGACTGTATCCATTTCCTTTGTTATGCTGCGGAAAAAAGAACCTGATCTGAAACGCCCCTGGAAAGCACCCGGCGGTTACTTCACCGGATTTATGGCAATCGTATCCTGCCTGTTCTTCATCGTCCTTTACCTTCCCATTGGCCCCGGCGCATTGGAATGGCCTTATGAATGGGGTATGGTACTGCTTTGGGTCATCATCGGTATCATCCTGGTAATCGTCAACAAAATCCAGTTCGGTACTGTGACAGAAGCCGAGCGAGAGCTTCTGCTCTTCGGCGAAGAATATGCCCGTCCAGAAAAACTGAAATAACAACCACAACAACAGGCAGGAACATCACATCTGCCTGTTGTTTTTCTACAGAGAGGTGATATTATGTGGATTTATTTTGTACTGCTCGCCATTTTCTTCTATCTGATCTTCCGCAAAGGATACATCAAGATCGTCTTAATCATGGCGTCCAGCATCAGTCTTGCTACATTTGTCGGCACATACGCATATTTTCAATTTCCTTTGGAACTCTGCGTATTCCAGACCATTGTCACATTTATTATCTGGTACACCATCCTGCAGATCATTTACGGCATTGTCAGAAACTATAAAAAATCATCACCCAAGTAATACACAGTAATTCATTCCTGCATGAAAACAGGCATTTTTTGATTCGGTTTTTCATCGCCATGCAAAACTGAATCTATAAATTGCTGAAATTTTCCAGAAATCTACTTTTGCATTCCACTTATTTTGATATATTTTGTAAATCTCCTATGAAAAAATCCCTCCGTCATTCAAAAGATGACGAAGGGATTTTTTCGTGGATGTAAATTTTATTTATTTTTCAGATATTCATCAATGGCTGCGGCAGCCTTTTTGCCAGCGCCCATAGCCAGAATAACGGTTGCTGCCCCTGTTACAGCGTCACCGCCGGCGTAAACGCCTTCTCTGGTGGTCTGGTTGGTTTCTTCGT
>CATZIM010000213.1 GCA_958420075.1 uncultured Clostridia bacterium
TGCTGCATCATGCAACCGCAAAGTGCTACCACCGCATTGGGATTTTCTTTTTTGTAATGCTTCAGCCATCCCAGTTTGCCATATACCTTCAGTTCCGCATTTTCACGGACACAGCAGGTATTGTAGATGATGAAATCCGCTTCTGTTTCTTCCTGGGTACGTTCGTAACCCATTTCATCCAGCATACCTTCCAGTTTTTCCGAGTGATGGGCGTTCATCTGACACCCCATAGCCAAACTATGAAACTTTTTGTGTTTGCCGGTTTCCGCAAAATATCTGTCGTTTTCCTGACGAATCTCGCGGATATATTCCATTTGCCGCGCCAGTTCCGCTTCCGCAGGCAGGGCGGTTGTTCTTTGTCTTTCCATGGAATTTCCTTTCTATATTGTTATTCTGCGCACAACAAAAATTGTCCGCATTTGGATTTAGTATACCACAATACGACTTGTTCCTCAATGGCAAATTCCCAGAAAAAGCGGTTTTTTCTCGTACATTATAAGGAAAGAAATGTAACAGAATTGCCGTGTTCCTCAATAATCTTTACCAGATCAGAAAAGGCAAGAAAAACGGAAGCTGTATTGTCATTGGGATGTACGCCAATGGCATCCAGATTGCGGAAATCTTCGTCAAAAATCACTTCCACTGCACAGTCTGTATCATTGAGAATGCCAAAAGGTGTTACCGAGCCTTTCGTTAGTCCCAGATATTTCATCAGGCGTTCTTCTGAAGCAAAGGAAAGACGACCTGCGCCGATTTTTTCGCCCAAGCTTTTCAAATCTGCCTGCTTATTCTCACGGATGACCACCAGAAAATGGCGTTTTCCTTTGTTATCCCGCAGAAACAGGTTTTTGGCAATATCTTCTTCTTTTTCCAGACCGATTTCCAGCATTTCATCAATGGTAAACACTGCTTTATGATCGAACCATTCATAGGAAATCTTCTTTTCATCCAAAAACTTTCTCACATCTTCTTTCTGATACATATGCGTACCCCCTTTTCTCTCGATGGCTTCATTATACGGTTTCCGGCATGAAATGGCAATCTTTTCCCGAAAAAAGGGGAATTGTTCACAAATTGTTTACATTCTCTACACACGCCATTCACAGTCATTTTGTATCCTATAAGTGTCCAAAGCAAGGGCAAAGCAAGAAGACATAGTAATACATACCCTCCCCTTTTGAAAAGAACCCGCTTCCCTCGGGTTCTTTTCCTTGTTTAGATCCCCCTCATACTTTATTTTATATATAGCAAAAGCATCGGATAATTAGGGACTGCTTCATGAGAAAACAGCCGTCACAGTTTCCGATGCTTTTTTACATTAAATATCCAGTTTCATGTCGCCAAAACGAATCCAGCCTTTTTTCCGCATAATTTCAGAAAAAATAAAAGACAAAATAGCAGGCAGTATAAAATGCAGTAGAAGGATCTGGAACAAAAGCAGTCCTGCGCTCCGACTTCCAGCCATGGTCTGCCACGTCATAATCTGCCCTACCAAACCGCTGGTACCCATACCGCCGCCGGCAGGATTATTTTCCATCTGAAAAACCACTGTTGCCAAAGGCCCCAAAATGGCAGATGTCAATGTGGGCGGAATCCAAATCAATGGATTCTTTACAATATTGGAAATCTGCAGCATGGAAGTACCGATGCCCTGTGCCAGCAGACCATCCCATTTGTTTTCCCGGAAGCTAGCAACAGCAAATCCAATCATCTGGGCAGAACATCCAACGGTAGCCGCACCAGCAGGCAGACCGGACAATCCCAAAATAATAGACAATGCCGCGGAACTAATAGGCAATGTCAGTGCAACGCCCATAACAACAGAAATGACAATGCCCATGAGAAAAGGCTGCAAATACGTAGCCACCCGAATCCAATCCCCCAATTGTGTCATGGCCGCAGACAAAGGCGGTCCAATCAGGGTTCCAATACAACCACCTACACCAATGGTCACCACAGGGGTTACAATGATATCCACTTTTGTTTTTCCGGAAACCAGACGACCGATTTCCAGGCCAGCCAACGCTGCAATGAATGCCCCCAAAGGGTCACCTGCGCCAGTGAGAAGCATACCGCCTGTTTCTGGGAACAATGTACCACCTGCAAAAGCTGCGGCGTTGGCCCCCAAAAGCCCTGTGACAGCAGAGGAAAATACCACCATCCGCGGCGCTTCCATCACATAAGCCGTGCCGACGCCAATGGCTGCCCCTGTGCACATGGTAGCAAAATTACCCAAAGCCACAATGAACGCCCCTGCATCTCCGCCGATAAATGTCCCAATTTGCTTGATAATCAAACCTACAATCAGTGTGCAGAACAATCCCAAAGCCATCCCATTCAGCCCATTGATAAAATAACGTTTGAGTATTTTCTGCCATATTGTATTTTTTTCCACGAAATATTCCGCCCCTTTCAAGGTGTATATACACCTATATTTACATGAGTTGTATGGTATCATATTTCGTCAAAAAAAGCAAGAGATTCTCTTCATACAGTCACATCAAAAAAAGGATAAACACTCTTCCAAAGAGGTTTATCCTTTTCATTTCCATATGATTTATTTCAGCAGATATCCTGCATTTTGCAGTTCCGCACAGATTTCATCCAGTGTCTGTTCGTCCTCTGCGGCAATGGTATGGCTATGCACCCCATTGGTCAGCGCAAGTAACGGCATACATCCTGTTTCTTCTGTCTTTATCAGAAAATTCTGGATGTCCCTGCGACTCTTGATCCGCAGAGATTCCCCAACACTGCCGTATATAGGATGATCCACATGGGTATTCAATATATATCCGCCCAAATCCACAATGCGCCGCATTTCGTCACCAATCTGTTCTCTGCTGTGACATACACGAATTTCCCGTCTATGTAAGCCATCTGTTTCTTTCTGGAGCAAATACCCTTTTGCTGTCGCAAGCAAAGGCAGTCCTCCCGCTTTGATCATCCCCATATCCTTTACAATGACCTGACGGGTCACGCCAAATTGTTCCGCCAATTGACTGCCACTGATGGGTTCTTCCTGCTTTTTGAGCAATTCTATTATCTTCTGCCGTCTTATTTCGCTTTCCAAGGGTATGCCTCCCTTCCCTTATGATCACTCTCTGCTTCAAACATATTATCACAGAAAAGAAAACTTGAAAAGTCTTTCCCTTTCCATTCTTTTCCAGTCAAAGTTTTTTACAGTCCCAGGCTTTCATGGATGAGAATGACTTCTGCATCCATGCCCATCATAGGTTCCCAAAGGACTACCATTGCTCTGCAAACCCGTTCAGGGCTTCTGCAGTCCTGACAACCTTTTCCAGTCACAACGCAGGGTGTCTTTTTCCCAAACTGAGCCGCTCTTTGAGGTGCCGCAATATTTCTGGCACGGGCAACAGCCTTTTCAAAATCCGGTTCCAGCTTATTCTCGCCAATGACATAATAAACTTTTTGATGTCCAAACAATGTAGACGCCACACGATTGCCTACACCGTCAATATTGATAATCTCTCCGGTTTCTGCAAGTGCATTGGCAGAAGTCAGGTACACATCCGTCTGCATAGCCGCTTTTCGTGCCATGTCCTTTTCCTGTTTCCAGTGCCAGTAAACGGTATTATGGCTTGAGAGCATATCATACAGCCCCATGACATCCAATGTAGCAGAACCGCCAAAGCCAACACTCACGCCGTCGATGGCGCTATTGAGATAATCGGCAGCTTCTTTCGCTGTTGCAAACTCCTGAACAGCATACCCACGTTTTTTCAGATTTTCTGCAACTTTCCCAAAATCAGCCATTATGATTCCTCCTCTTTCTTTTCTTCCTCATGCAATACAACGGGAATCAGAGATGCAGCAATTTTGCCTTTTCCTCTGGTTTTTACATAGAAAAATCCAATGATGGAGAAAACAACCGCCCCAATGAAATTCACAAACAAATCTT
>CATZIM010000214.1 GCA_958420075.1 uncultured Clostridia bacterium
TTATCATGACAAAGCTGGACGGCGACGCCAGAGGCGGTGCGGCACTTTCTGTCAGAAGCGTAACCAACAAGCCCATCAAGTATATCGGTATGGGGGAAAAGATGGAGGACCTGGAGCCCTTCTATCCCGACCGAATGGCTTCCAGAATTTTGGGCATGGGCGATGTGCTGACACTCATTGATAAGGTGCAGCAGAACATCGACGAGCAGGAAGCCAAGGAAATGCAGAAAAAAATGCTTTCCAACGAATTCACACTGGAGGATTTCCTTTCTCAGATGCAGCAGATCAAGAAAATGGGTCCGCTGAAAGATCTGATGGGTATGATTCCGGGTATGAATAAATTTAATCTGGACGAAGCCTTAAACGGCGTTGACCCGTCCAAGGAAATGGCGAAAACAGAAGCCATCATCCAGTCCATGACAAGAGAGGAACGGCTGAATCCTTCCATTCTCAATGGACCACGGAAAAAGCGTATCGCCAACGGCTCCGGCAGAAGCATCGCCGAAGTCAATCGTCTGCTGAAACAGTTTGAAGAAATGAAGAAAATGATGAAGCAGATGAACAACATGCAAAAAGGCAAAAAGGGCAAGCTTCCTTTTTTCCGATAAACTTTTTATGAAACACTTGCAGGAGGTGAAATGAAATGGCAGTAAGAATCAGACTGAAAAGACTGGGTGCAAAGAAAGCTCCTTTCTATAGAATCGTTGTAGCAGATTCCAGAACATCCAGAAACGGTAAATCCATCGACGAAATCGGTTACTACGATCCTACAAAGGAACCCGTTGTTCTGAAAGTTGACGCAGAAGCAGCTAACAAATGGCTGGCAACAGGCGCACAGCCTTCCGAAACAGCTAAAGCTCTGCTGAAAAAAGCTGGCGTTATCGGCGAATAATTCGTAACGGGAGGCCAATGCAATGAAAGAATTACTGGAAGTAATCGCAAAAAACCTGGTGGAACATCCCGAACAGGTGCAGGTTTCCGAAAAAGAAGGCGAACGTGCTTGGATTTTGGAACTGAAAGTTGCCCCTGAAGATATGGGTAAGGTCATCGGCAAGCAGGGCAGAATTGCAAAAGCAATCCGTACTGTGGTAAAAGCGGCGGCCATCCACGAGGATAAAAAGATTATCGTAGAAATCGTACAGTAAGGGAAACCGCTGTATACGGCAGGGTGCAGGCGCATCCTGCTGATTTTGTTTATACGGAAAAAATGAGGTGCAAAAACCATGGAACAATATTTTGAAATCGGAAAAATCACAGGAACCCACGGCATCCGGGGAACCATGCGCGTATTTCCCACTACGGAAGACCCTTCCCGTTTTGAACGCCTGAAAGAAATCATTGTGGAAATCCGCGGCAAACGGGAAACGTTCCACATCCAGAAAGTGGCATTCCATAAACAGTTTGTGCTGCTGACCGTAAAAGAAATCACAGATATCAACGTGGCAGAACTGTATAAAAATGGTCGGATTCTCATTCCAGATGCCATGGCAATCCCTTTGGGTGAGGATGAATACTACAATCGTGACCTCTATGGTCTGAAAGTGGTAACAGAAGAAGGGGAAGAACTGGGCGAGATTACAGAAATTTTCCCCACTGGCTCCAATGACGTTTATGTGGTGAAAAAAGACGGCAAAGGCAAAGAACTGCTGCTGCCTGCCATCAAAGACTGCATCAAAAATGTGGATCTGGAAAATGGCGTTATGACCGTAAAACTGCTGGAAGGACTGAGATAAATGAAACAGTTTTTTGTACTGACACTGTTTCCTGAAATGATTCAGCAGACCCTTTCTCATAGCATCATGGGACGTGCCCAGAAAGAAGGGCATATCTCTGTGGAAGCCATCAATATTCGGGATTATACACTGAATAAACAGAAACATGTGGACGATTATCCCTATGGCGGCGGCGCAGGTATGGTTATGCAGGCACAGCCCATTTATGACGCTTATCAGAGCATTGCAGAAAAGGCAAAAGGCGCAAGGGTGGTATATATGACACCCCAGGGCAGACCTTTTACCCAGCGTATTGCAGAAGAACTGTCCAAGGAAGAAAATCTGGTGTTTCTCTGCGGCCATTATGAAGGCATTGACGAAAGAATCATTGAGGAAATCGTCACAGATGAAATTTCTCTTGGGGATTTCGTGCTGACAGGGGGAGAGCTGGCGGCAATCACCATCATTGATGCGGTATCCCGTCTGGTGCCCGGAGTGTTGGGCAAAGAGGATTCTTTCGCAGACGAAAGCTTTTCTGATGGGCTGCTGGAATATCCCCAGTATACCCGTCCTCCTGTATTTCATGGGAAAGAGGTGCCGGAAATTCTCCTGAGCGGACATCATGCTAATATTGCCAAATGGCGCAGAGAACAATCTCTCATCCGCACCGTGAAAAAACGTCCGGATTTGCTGGAAATGGCAGAACTGACTGCAAAGGAACGGCAGTTTGTGGAAAGACTGCAGGAAGAATTGCAGGAAGCAGAATAAAAACTTGGTAGAATAAGAAAGCTGGAATCTTTTATGTTGCAAAGATTTCAGCTTTTTTTGTTGTGGAAAAGCGTTAGACAAGACCGTGAAAAGATTGCTTTGTATGTGCTTTTCGGGTATGATGAAATAAAGAAGAACAGGAAAGAAGAAGAAAGGGGGATGTTTATGAATTGGTGGAATATCTCTGTATTTTGTATCATTCCCATTGTATCAGTGATCTTCTTTTTCTTATGGAAAAGAAAATATCTTTGGATGGCACCTTTGATTTCTACACTTATATCCATTGCAATCAGCCTTTTGGCAATGCCATCAATCCTCAGTGACGCGGAACATCGCAATATGTTTTTTGGCATTAGTATCATGCTCCAGATTCTGATAGCGGTTGTATGGACTGTCATTGCTTATGTGGTGGCGCGTTTTTTAGATAAAAAATAAAAGTGATGAATTTCTTGAAATGAAAAAGCATCTATCCAAAGCAAGAATTGCGGCGGCTATCTTCAGAAGAAAACATACCTGATAAAGTCTCAGCAAAAATAAGAAAGCTAAAATCCTTTGTATGAATAAGGATTTTAGCTTTCTTTGTTTTCTTATGAAGAAGCCCTAATTTTGGATAGATGCTTTTATGTTTTTATCTCTTTTTGCCTTTTTCTTTCTTGGCAATTTCGATGTGTACCCGTTTATTTTTGATTTTGCAGTTTTTCATACCATAAAGAACGTCTTTTACATATTCCTTAGGTACATCCACAAAGGTGTAGTCATCGAACAGGTCAATGGCACCCAGTGCTTTGCCGGGAACGCCTGCTTCATTGGCAATAGCGCCCACGATGTCTTTGGCACGGATTTTGTTTTTCTTGCCGGCGCTGATGAACAGACGCACCATTTTTTCTCCTTCGCCGCCGTACATTTCGGTACCGTTGAAGTTGATGTCGTCCATGATGTCCATATCGTCCGTGCGCACATCTGCCAGATTGTGTTTCAGCAGAGCAGCGGCAATGTCCATGGCAGCGTAGTCGTCTTCCATGAGGCGTTCTACCAGATTGATATATTTCACCAGATGGCCTTCCTGAATGGTTTCTTTGATTTTTTCCAGGAAGATGTTTGTTTTCATTTCTTCCACATCGCTGAGGGTAGGCAGTTTCTGCTGGATGATCTTTGTTTTGGTGTAGCGCATGATGTCACGCAGCTTGTAGATTTCTTTCCCTACGCAGAATGTGAAGGCTTTGCCGCTTCTGCCGGCACGACCGGTTCTGCCGATACGGTGCACATAGTATTCTTCATCCTGAGGAACGTCGTAGTTGAATACGATATCAATATCGTCTACGTCGATACCTCTTGCAGCAACGTCTGTAGCAACCAGAATCTCAATGGTACCGTTACGGAATTTCTGCATAACTTTGTCACGCTGAGCTTGTTTCAGGTCACCATGAAGACCTT
>CATZIM010000215.1 GCA_958420075.1 uncultured Clostridia bacterium
TTCAATGCACGACCACCGGTAGTGGTTTCAGGGTTACCGAATGTGACACCAATCTTTTCACGCAGCTGGTTGATGAATACAACGGTACAGTTGGATTTTTTGGTGATACCTGTCAGTTTCCGCAGAGCCTGGCTCATCAGTCTTGCCTGCAAGCCCATATGGGAATCGCCCATTTCCCCTTCGATTTCCGCACGGGGAACCAGAGCCGCAACAGAGTCCACAATGACAATGTCGATAGCGCCGCTGCGTACCATAGTTTCTGCGATTTCCAGTGCCTGTTCGCCGTCGTCAGGCTGGGAAATATACAGATTGTCAATATCTACACCCAAAGCCTTTGCGTAAGTAGGGTCCATAGCGTGTTCCGCGTCGATGTAGCCTGCAATGCCGCCGCGTTTCTGCACTTCTGCTACCATATGCAGGGCAACAGTTGTTTTACCAGAGGATTCAGGACCATATACTTCGATGATTCTGCCCTTAGGCACACCGCCAACACCCAAGGCGATATCCAGACTCAAGGAACCCGTGGGAACTACTTCCACGTTCATTTTGGCACTGTCGTCACCCAGTTTCATTACCGCCCCTTTGCCGAACTGCTTTTCAATCTGGCTCAGAGCCGCGTCCAATGCTTTTTGTTTATCTTCAAATTTAATTTCGTCTTTGCTGTCTTTTGCTTTTGCTGCTGCCATGCCGCAACCACCTTTCCAAATAAATCGAACTTATGTTCTCATTTTACTCGATTTCACGGGGACTGTCAACCGCTTTTTTTCGTCCCAAAGGGGCTTCCGCCAACAATACTGCCCCAAAAATCAGGATACAGCCCACATATCCCCGCAGGGTCAGCCGTTCTCCATAAAGCACAGCGGAAATCACTGCCGCAAAAATAGATTCCGTTGTGATGATAAGAGCTGTTTTACTAGCCGAAGTATACCGCTGTCCTACAGATTGAAGCACAAAATACACCCCTGTGCAGAGGATACCTGCATTGAGGAAATTCCCTACCGCACCCAGAGAAAGAGGCGGCACATCTCCCCCCATAATGAGGGAAATGAAAAACGCAAGGACTGCCACCACCGCATTTTCCACCAAGGCAATATGTACCGAATCACAATCGGCAATCATCCGCCCCATAAGCGCCATTTGCATGGAAAAAGCAATGGATGCCCCAAAGGACAATACTGCGCCTAAGGCCAGCCGCAGTCCATCTGTCACAGACAGCATAGCAACACCGATCACTGTCACCACTGCCGCCAGAATCACGCTGACTGCCGGTTTCTGACGGAAAGCAAACCAACAAATAAAAGGCACTACCACTGCCTGTGTGTTGCACAAAAAGGCATTGACCGATGGCGTGGTATACTGCAATCCCAGCGTAAGAAGCAGAAAGGTTGCCGCCAAAAGCAATCCCAAAATACTGCCGACTTTCCATTCTGCTTTGGTGATGTTTTTCCATGCTTTCCAGTAAAAAATCCCCAGACAAAGGGCTGCCACCAGAAATCTGCCAAAAATGACCTGATAAGGGGTATAGCCCCAATCCAACAGATATTTGCTGCTGATAAAGCCGCTGCCGCCGATGAATGCTGCCAGAAACAGCAGCAAATCCCCCTTATGCTTCATCCTGCAATGCCTTCCGCAGCAGATCCAGAGCATAGAAAGCGGCACGTTCCCGAATCTGGTTCCGTTTGCCAGTGTAGCGATATTCTGTCACCGTAGTTTTGCCGTTCACATGAATGCCAATATAAACCAGACCTACAGGTTTTTCTTCTGTGCCGCCGCCAGGGCCAGCAATACCTGTGGTGGAAACGCCAATAGCCGCGCCGCTGGTTTTTGCCACACCTTCCGCCATTTCCGCTGCTACTTCTCTGCTCACAGCAGTGTATTTGTCCAGTGTTTCCGCTTTCACGCCCAAACGATGCATCTTCGCTTCATTGGTATATGTGACACAGCCTTCCAGCAGCACCTCGGAAATGCCGGGATATTCCACCAGAGCAGAAGTCACCAAACCACCAGTGCAGGATTCTGCTACAGCAATGGTCTTTTTCCCTTCCAAGAGCATCTGTGCCACAACCGTCTGCATATTGGTTTCCCCTTCTGCGTAAACAGCATTGCCCAGACGTTCTCTCAGAGCCGCTTTCACAGGTGCAATAAGCTCATGGGCTTCTTCTTCAGATTTTGCTTTTGCTGTGATGCGCAGGATAGATTCGCCGTATTTTGCGTAAGGGGCAATGGTGGGATTTGTCTGGGCATCAATGATGTCTTTCACCAGTGTTTCCATGGCGCTTTCCCCTACACTTGCCACACGCAGGATTTCGGAAACAAAAGTATATTCCTGTTTTTTCTGCAAATAAGGTTTCACCTGATTTTCAAACATGGGCATGGTTTCCTTGGGAGGGCCGGGCAGCATGGCAATGATTTTGCCGTTTTTCTCCATGATGATGCCGGGGGCGGTACCGTTGTCATTGTAAAGCACAATACCATGTTCCTTAGGCACCATAGCCTGTTTCCGGTTATTTTCTGTCATGGTTCTGCCTGTGCGTTTGAAATATTTTTCGATTCTGCCCAGTGCTCTTTCATCCAGCACCAGTTCTTCCCCAAAATATTCCGCCGCTGTTTCTTTTGTCAGGTCGTCTTCTGTGGGGCCAAGTCCGCCTGTGGTGATGATCAGGTCAGCACGGGAAAATGCCTGAAAAATGGTATCTTTCAGTCGTTTTGGGTTATCCCCCACCACTGTTTGAAAATAAACTTCAATGCCCAGCTGTGCCAGTTCTTTGGACAGATACTGAGCATTTGTATTCAAAATATCTCCCAGCAGGATCTCCGTTCCCACTGCAATGATTTCTGCTTTCATTTCTGCACCTCCAAAAATTTATCTTCTGATATGATACGCCTCTTTTTTCTTTCTTACAAGGTTTCTTTTGCCAGCACCTCTGCGTAATGGTCAGGGTCTGTGTTGCCTTCGGTGCTGATGAGGAGTACCACACTCTTTTCATCCAGTCCCAGTCTGGTTTTGATTTCTGCCAAATCGGGATTCTGAGTCAATTCATACAAAAGCCCCATACCAACGGCTCCGGATTCCCCGGAAATGACTTTATCGTCCCCAGCCAAAGGTTTGCCTAGCAGCCACATACCTTCTTCTGTCACAAAATCAGGACATGCGGCATAAGCTGCAGGGAAGTCCCGCAGTGTGGGATAAGTCACCAGACAGGGTTCCGCGCAGTTCAGCCCAGCCATAACGGTTTCGCAGCTGCCAGTGGACGCATGAGGTTTGCCGTCATTGATTTTTGCTGATTCAAAAATACAAGCTACTGTGTCCGGTTCCGCAATGATGACTTTAGGCAGTTTTTCACCGTAATGGTTCACCAGATATCCCAGTACACCACCGGCGAAAGCACCGACACCAGCCTGTAAAATCACCAAATCTGGTGCATCTACACCTTTTTCCTTGAGCTGCTCCACGGCTTCTTTTGCCAGTGTGGTATATCCCTGCACAATGTAAGTCGGGATTTTTTCATAACCTTCCCATGCTGTATCCTGCACCATTGTCCAGCCGTTTTCTTCGGCTCTTTTGTTTGCCATGCGGACGGTATCATCGTAAAAATAATCTGTCACCAAAACTTCTGTAGCACCTACATCACGAATTGCCTGCACGCGACTTTCCACAGTGCCTTTGGGCATATACACATAAGCCTGACAGCCGAATTTCTTTGCCGCCCAAGCAACGCCTTTGCCATGGTTGCCATCGGTAGCAGTGATGAACACCATGTCCTTGATTTTTTCCTTATTTTCTTCGGAGCAAATCTGAGAAAAATCTGTTTTTTCCAAATCCAGCCCCAGTTTTTCACAAATGACTTTGGAAACGGCATAAACGCCGCCTAGTCCTTTGAAAGCATTGAGCCCAAAGCGGTA
>CATZIM010000216.1 GCA_958420075.1 uncultured Clostridia bacterium
GAAGTTTTGCAGGTGGAAAATCAGGAATCTTTGCAGGTGATGCTTCAGATTTCCCAGATGATACAGAAATATAACCTGACGGAATTTGCGGTGGAAGTGGATGTATCCAACACATCGGATATTTATGCAACGGTTAATCAGGTACAGGTACATTTGGGCACCATGGATAATATGGATCAGAAGATACGTACCATGGCGGCAGTTGTGGTGACCATTCCTGAGGAGGACAGAGGTACTTTGGATCTAAGCGATCTTTCCAAGCCCATTGTGTTCCAGTATTTGTTGTAAGAAGGTGACGGACAGATGAAACCAAAGGGAATCATACCCGGTATCACAGCCCTGTGTGCCATTTTGGGTATGCTCATCGGTGTGCAGTATAATACGGTGCAGTCACAGGCTGCCTCGGCATCAGGAACGGATAATATGCGCCTGACAGAACTTTCTGCGGAATTGCGCAAGGAACAGGAAGAAAAAGAAGCGCTGGAAAAACAGCTGGACAAGCAGGCAGAACTGCTGGCAACTTACGAAGCGGGAGAATCAGACGGTGCGGCACTGGAATCTTTGCAGAAAGAAAACGAGAAACTGCGAGCCTTTGCTGGATTGTCAGAACAGACAGGTGTCGGTATCGTTGTGACCATGGATGACAGTGACAAGGATATGGGCGGCGACAAGAATGCTTATCTTGTCCACGCGGAGGATATTTTGAAAGTCGTCAATGAACTTTTTGTGGCAGGAGCAGAAGCTGTTTCCGTCAATGGGCAGCGTATTGTGGCACAGAGCGGCATCACCTGCGCCGGCAGTGTGATTACAGTCAATGGTGTGCGCGTAGCGGCGCCTTTTGAGATCAAAGCCATTGGAGATGCAAGTGTACTGCAGGCAGCTTTGCGTTTCCCTGGCGGCGTTGTGGATACGCTCTCTCCTTGGGGTATTGTCATTGACATTCGCGAGGAAGCTTCTGTGACTGTTCCGGCATATACCCAGTCTGCTTTGTGGAAAACAACAGAGGAAGGAGAAGATGCGTCATGAAAATCATCGTTCCTGTCATTGGATTATGCGTAGGGATTCTGTTGGGAATCAAAAGCGGCATTGTGCTGCCTTATGCTATGATGGCTTATGGCGGCGTAGGTATTCTGGCGTGTCTGGATACGGTACTGGGCGGTGTGCGCGCAGATATGGAGCATCAGTTTCAGATGCGGATATTTGTCAGCGGTTTTTTCATCAATGGCATCGTTGCCATTGGTTTGGTTTGGCTGGGAAAACAGCTGAATATGGATTTGTCTATTGCGGCCATTGTTGTCTTTGGTTCCCGGATTTTTTATAATTTTAGTAAAATTAGAAGATTTTTGTTGAATAAAAGACAAAAAGAGGCTATGATAGGAGAAGAGTAAGAAAGGTCAGAAAAGAAAGTTAAAAATATCGAAAAAAATTATGAATTATTCTGTTTTTGTATGGTAATTCGTCTTTTTTTCATGTATAATTAAAGGTATGATTATGGAATTGGTAGGAGGGGATTTTTTTGCTCGAATTTGACATCCCAATGAGCAATATGGCACAAATAAAAGTAATCGGTGTAGGCGGCGGTGGCAACAACGCTGTTGACCGTATGATTGAAGATGGACTGGACGGCGTGGAATTCATTTCCATTAACACAGATGGACAGGCTTTGGCGAAATCCAAATCCAGCACAAAAATTCAGATTGGTGAAAAACTGACTAAGGGTCTTGGCGCTGGCGGCAACCCTGAAATCGGTGAAAAATCCGTAGATGAAACACAGGATGAAATCGCGCAGGCTCTGCGTGGTTCCGATATGGTATTCATCACAGCAGGTATGGGCGGCGGCACAGGTACCGGCGCAGCACCCAGAATTGCGGCAATCTCTAAAGAACTGGGTATCCTGACTGTAGGCGTTGTTACAAAACCCTTCAACTTTGAAGGCAAAAAGAGAATGAGCAATGCGGAAAAAGGTATCGCAGAACTGAAAAAGAACGTGGATACACTGGTTATCATTCCCAACCAGAGACTGCTGAGCATCATCGATAAAAAGACAACACTGACAGAAGCATTCCGTAAAGCTGACGAAATCCTCAGACAGGGCGTACAGGGTATTGCAGACCTGATCTCCAAACCCGGCGTTATCAATCTGGACTTTGCAGACGTTCGCACCGTTATGGCAGACAAAGGCGTTGCCCATATGGGTATTGGCCGTGCTGCTGGTGAAAACAAAGCGGAAATCGCAGCAAAAATGGCAATCCAGAGCCCTCTGCTGGAAACAACCATCGAAGGTGCAAAGAGCGTCCTGATCAACTTCAGCGGCGACATGAACCTGGGTCTGATGGAAACAGAAGAAGCTGCAGATCTGATCAGAGAATCTATCGATCCCGAAGCAGAAATCATCTTCGGTACAACCATCAACGAAGAACTGCAGGATGAAGTTATTGTTACTGTTATTGCAACAGGTCTGGAAGATGACATTCCCGCTCCCGAACCCAGAAGAGTGGCACAGCCTGTGGAAAAAGCACCTGAAACAACAGAAGAAGTTGTGGAAGAAAGCACTGAAGAAACAGCAGAACAGCGTCCCGCAAGAAGATTTGCGGATCTGGACGATTTCGAATCTGAAATCAAGATTCCTGATTTCCTGACAAGAAAGAAATTCTAATCTTCATACATAAGAAACAATCAAAACGGATAAATCCTGAAAAGGGTCTATCCGTTTTTTGTTATGATAAAGTGGATGTTTGACAAAAAGCAAAACTTAAAATTAGAAAGAATTACAGGGCTTTCGCCGTTGTTCTGGTATAACTGCTGCAGTTTCCCTATTTTGTTTTGTATGACATAATGAAAAATCACAGCCTGTTTTATTTTGTAATATTTTTCGTGTAAAATGATGGTAGAAAGCTTTGGGGAAAGTTTATGAAGAGAGAAACAGGAGGGGAAATGCATGACAGAAACATTTTGTGGAAAAGATTGCGATTTATGTCAGGAGAAACTGTCGGGAGCATGCAGAGGATGCAAAGAAGGTCCGGGAAGGCGTTTTGGCGGCAACTGTCCCATTGCGGATTGCTGTCGTGAAAAATATCACGCAAACTGCGATACCTGTCAGGAAGCCACGAGTTGTACGAAACGGCAGAAGAAAGAGCAGATGCCTCAGATACGTATTGCAGAAGCGGAGGCAAAGGAAGAAACAGAGTCTGCAAAGAGAGAAAAAGCCAAAGTACTGGGAAAATGGCTGTGGATTTTGTTCTGGTTGTTTATCCCTAGTATCATTGGGGATTTGATGTGTAATGAAAGTATTGGTGGGATCAATTATAAAATTTATATTATTGGTTTCATCATTACCAATGTGGTTACAGTGATATATTGTTTGATTTTGCTGAAGCTGCGTAAAACAGAAGAAAAGTATGGACGTGCAGCAATTTGCATGATCATTGGTGTTGCATTAGCAGTCATTGCATTGGCAATTTCAGAGGACCATGTGGCGTTGTTGGTTTTAATGGCGTTGGTGGCTGCTGTTGTCGGTTTGGTAGGAGAATATTATCTCTTTTACGCACATGCGGCTGTGTTGGAAGATTTTGATTTGGAATTCTCGGAAAAATGGAAGAAACTGTGGAAATGGGAACTGATTTGTCTGGGCGGTGTTATTGCCGGTATTCTGCTGTTTTTCTTAGGCATGATAGCAGCCCTTCTGATTATTGCCAGTGGCATTGGTCTCTTTGTCATCAGCATCGTGCAGTTGGTATACCTGTATCGTATGGCGGAACTGTTCCGGGAATATACATAATTTGAAAATAAAAAGGGATACACAAAAAGCAGTGTATCCCTTTTTATTTTAACGAATCATATTGTCGATCATGGCACTGATCTTATCCCGACTGATTTTTTCCAGAATGGCTTTTTT
>CATZIM010000217.1 GCA_958420075.1 uncultured Clostridia bacterium
ATATTATGAGAATCTACGTTTCTTCCGGAAGAAAAAGTTGACTGGGATTTGATTTGCTGGCTCAAACTGTCAGCTGTGTAATACATTTGCGTATATATTCGATTTTCCACATCATCTTTCAGAAAATTTTGAATATAGGCTTCAAATCCAGAACAAAATACGATCAGCATCGGAATGGAGAAACATATAATTTTTAGAGCAGTTGGAAATGTTCTGCGTATTTTCTTCACAATTATTCTGATAGAAAATAGAACGATGATCAGTATACAGGCTGTTATGCTGATTGTTTTCAGTGCTTGTATGGGAGGAATGCTCAACCGCACCAGAACATTTTGACTTTTACCCACTACCATAGGTGATAATTGACCATCTGGGGTATAGAAAGTAGCAGTCCAAGTGCCATCTTCCATCTGATTCAATGAATACAGATCACCATAGGAGCTGATAGACTTTGCAAAAGGAATGTTGTCTGCTTCAGATACATGTTTGCTGATATAGTCGATAACATAGCATTTATCTTCATCAGCATTATAGAAATATAACCCATCATTTCCAAATGTGTATACGGTATTGTTTTGAGAAACTGTTTCTCCATTATTGGAGAAGATCAAAATTTTCTCTCCGTTATTTGCAGAAAGCCAAACAGAACCATCTGCTGTGACAGTCCAGATACCATCAGACAATTCTTTTTCTGCGTATACATCTGCCTGTTTGTTATTCCCAACGGTTTCGGAATAAATGACCTGTTTCTCATCCAAATCATATTGCAGATACAAAAAATTGTTGATGTCTGTAACTTCCTGCGGCTGTAAAAGCAAATTGCAGATACCGTTTTCATCAATCTCAATGTCTGAAACACTGTAAAAGATGGTGTTGACGTCGTTTTCGGTATAGATGGTCTTCATCCATGCATTGCGTCCATTTGCATCACAACCGAATAAACGAAGTTTTCCATTCCACTCATCTACACCATACAGAACGCCGTTTTCCCATGCGGTTTCTTTTACAGACCCAATATACCAAAAAGGACGGAAGAATGTCAGTATGGCAGACAGCACAATTACTGGCAATATCCAGAACAATATGATTTTTTTCAAGCGCTGTCTGTCAATCACAGTTTTTCCTCCATTCTAAAATTGATCAAGCCAAGTTTCTTCTTTGTTGCTATGGATGAGTCGTTCGCATAATAAGATATATTCTTTTGCGACACCATCCTTTGGATCCTGCTGCAGTACATGGATAAATCTCCTTCTGGCATAAGCATAGGATTTTGCCATAAACAGTTGGATGCCATCTTCGAATTCGGATTTTGTATCCATTTTCATTCTTTGGCGTTCCTGACTGTCTCCATTCAAAATTTCATAAATAACTTCTAATTTGTTTGAAGATGTCATATGCAAATAGCCAATCACACGTGTACGATAATAAGTGGAAAAATGCGGTATGCGGCTTGCGGCTCTGCCTGTAATTAGTATAGGGGTTCCCAATCTTCCAGCCATTTGCTGTAAAAATAAGGAGAGACTGCCATGCTCTGAAATCATGGCTGTTACCCTTCTCTTTGGCAGGCCAATTACACCGAAGCGAAGCTCTTCTTCTGCAATTCCAGCGAAAAATACTTCTTGTGTTTCTTTGAGCCGATCTAAAACCGCGATGGCACATTCAACAGCATTTTGCTGGACTTCCTTTGTAAAAATAACGTTTTCTCCATAGCGGAAAATTTTATTCACAACACCGCCATATGTATGAATTACTGGAATTTGTTTGTTCAGGTAAACATTATAGGTGGAGAATCCTTTATGATACAGGGTGTGATTATCATATTTGTCAGATGTATTTATCGTTAAAACAGTGGCTGTAAAATCTTTTCCGTCACCGGACATAGCACCGCGGATACCATTTTTTCGCAAAAGGTAAAATGGCTTTGAGGGAACAAATGCTTCATATTTGTTTTGATAAGATTCCATTTCCGCAACCCTGTTTTCAATCAATGCTGCCATATGATCGAACCTTTTTGCAATTACTGCAACCTCATGGTTCCCTTGTATATTCGCTCTTGCATGAAGATCTCCTTCTGCCATTTGGGTCATTGCCTGTCTTAATGTTTTTAAATCTCTTGTATTGATCCAGAATACAAACAGAATCAGCAAAAATAATAGTGTGCCTGCACCGAAAAACAATTTTTTGATTGTTTGACTGTTGGACAGAATATTCATTTCAAGCAAAAGGCTGCTTACACTGGTTTCCAAAACACCAATTACTTCTCCACTATTATTTTTGATTGGAGCAAAAACAGTCAGATAACTGCCTAAATAGTTGGTATACTCCGTATATACGGTTTTGCCTGTTTCTGCTGCTTCTTTCAAAGACAAATAATTGGTCGCAGGCATCTGGTATTTCATAGATAAATTCTGCTGATAAGAAAGCGAAAGAGAGAACAAGTCGCCATCTTTATAATGATATAAATGTGAGGCCATAGCATTGTTAACTACCTCATCACTGCCTGTTTCCATATTTTTGATAGTTTGCGGTTCCCTTAATTCATAAGAATAGTAGGATGCTTCTGCATACGTGTTTTCTTCTTCCATTCGGACTTTTTCCAATTGCTCAATGTCGATTTTTTCCTGCAAAATATCATTTACAGCAGCAAGCTGCTGTATTTTCTGTTCTTTTTCATCAGGCAGCTGTCGATCCATTACATAAAATAGGTTGGTCATACTCAAGATAATAATTGGAATCATTACCATAACAGCAATACCTAAAACAGGAGCTCCGTCTTTTCTTCGCAGTATTCTGCTGAAAATATAAATGTATAACAAGAAAACAGCTGTAGTGCCGAGAATTGCCAGAAAAGCTGTGATAATAGACTTACCAATTGTCCAAGTAAGCTGGTCCAGAACATATTCTTTCTCACCGTAAATAACAGGAACGCTTCGACCGTCATCCAGAGTCAATGTCCCAACATAGATATCATCTTCTTCTGCAATGATATATACGTCTGAAATGTCGAAAGATTCCGCTGTTGCAGATTGATGATCAGGACAAAGTTCTATTTCTTTGTAATCGGTGGCTTCTGTAACTTTGTAGTTCTGTTCTGTATCCACATTGTAAAAATGAAGTTCATCTCCCTGGAAATTATAATGCGTATTTTGTCTGCTGATTTTTGAACCATCATTGATAAAAATATCTTTTGTGGATCCATCAGGTTCAATTTTGATGATATCACCGGTATTTGTCTTTTCCCAAATGCCGTCATCCTGACTCATCAGGGAATGAACCGTTTCGTGCAGCTGTATAGTCGCCTTCGAAGAAGCTGTTCCGTCTTCATTCAAATAGAATTGCTTCAATGTAAAAGTTGTTGAATCGTATGTTTCCAATACCAACTGACCGTCTTTTTGGGATCGAAGCTGAAAATAATCGTCATCCACAATATCTTTGAGATCCCATTTCGGTATAATGGTTTTCTTTTCGAAATCGCAGTAAGCAATCGTTTTTATATCATTTGTGTCAGATGTATCACGTCTTAGTAAACTGTAATATACATATAATTGACCATCTTTTCCCATAACAAGATCCATCAAAGAAACGACGCCGTTCTCATCTATGATAGGATAAGTAAAATACTGTTGTTCATTGGTTTCTGTATTTACACGAAAAATATAGTATTTATTGCCATAAACCTCGATACCATAAAGATAATCATTCCGATAATTAGCTGTATAAGCGTTTTGAATTTCATGTACGGATTTTTGCGCAACAAAACAGCAGGAAAGTGCTGAAAGCACAATCCAAATACATATTGTAAATATGATTGCTATTTTTTTACCCATATCCACCATCCTAACAACAGAAATTCTTATATTTTATAAAATACTTATCAATAGATGTTTTACTT
>CATZIM010000218.1 GCA_958420075.1 uncultured Clostridia bacterium
ACTTGTTTTCCATCTATGGTCAGATTTACCATTTGTCCACCCTCCCTCCTTTAAAGTTGCCATAGCCGTAATGGTCACACCGCAGACAGCGGCAGCTTTCCTGCATGGCTTCTTCGTGGGTCAAGCCGCATTCAATCAAATTAAAGTCATGGTTTCTTTCACCGGCACTGCGTTCTGTGGTGTTGACTCTGCCGCCGGCAGGCATTGTGTTCAGCCGTACGGGAGGAATTTCCACATCCACTGTGATCTGGTGATTGAAGCCCAAATATTCGTCAATATTGGCAGCCGCAACCTTACCAGCCGCAATGGCACGAATGACCGTCGCGGGGCCTGTTACGCAGTCGCCGCCAGCAAATACGCCGTCGATATTTTCTACGTCACTGCTTGCCATAGCATCAATAACGCCACGTTTGATGGGCACGCCGTATTCTTCAAAGGGCTGTGTTTCAATACCCTGTCCGATAGCAACGATGATGATATCACAAGGAATCCGCACAGGAGGCGCGTCCGCAGGCATGGGACGAGGTCTGCCGCCGCTGTCCATAGGCCCAACGATCTGAGGCTGTGCCCACAGTGCTGTTACATTATCGTCCTCATCGCCGGAAATCCGCAGAGGCGCATGCATACACATGATTTCGCAGCCTTCACCGATTGCGCCTTCAATTTCATCAGGCAGCGCTGTCATATCCACTTTTCTTCTGCGGTATACGCAGGTTACACTTTCTGCACCCAGACGTTTTGCACTTCTGGTACAGTCCATAGCTACATTGCCGCCGCCAACGACAACAACGCGTTTTTTCCGGAAATCCGGCAGAGCGCCGTCGCCAATGCTGCGCAGCATCTGTACCGCAGACATAACGCCGCGTTTGTCCTCACCTTCGATGCCGATCTTTTTATCGCTCTGGGCACCGATAGAGATATAAATACAGTCAAAAGCTTCCTTCAGCTGTGGCAGTGTCACAGCTTTGCCTACATCCACACCGGTATGTACTGTAATGCCTGTGGAAAGGATGGCTTCCAAATCCTCATCCAGTCTTTCTCTGGGCAGACGATAGCTGGGGATGCCGTAACGGAGCATACCGCCCAGTTTTTTATGTTTTTCAAATACTTCTACATGGTGTCCCATCAGTGCCAGATAATATGCCGCACTCAAACCGCCGGGGCCACCACCCAGAATAGCAACTTTCTTTCCTGTTGGTTCTGCGCAAGGCGGTGCAGGCACTACGCCCGCATTATCCACAGCATACCGTTTCAGCGCACGAATGTTAATGGCATCATCTACCATATTTCTGCGGCACCGTGCTTCACAGGGATGTTCACAGACCATAGCACAGGATGTTACAAAGGGATTGTCCTTTCGAATAAGACGTACCGCATCTGCATAACGTTCATGGGAAACCAAGGCAATATACCCGGGAATATCCACATTTGCAGGACAGAGCGCCACACAGGGCACCGGCTGGTAAATGTTAAACAGACAGCGTTTATTATGGATATGTTCCAGATAATCATCACGGAACCCTAACACACCACGCAATACCATTTCTGCCGCTTCTGTACCAATGGCACAGTCAGCGGAATTTTTGATGACACGAGCGGTTTTTTCAATGAGCTGTAAATCATCCTCGCTGCCTTTGCCGTCCAAAACTCTTTCCAGCAACACCTGTAACTGTCCCAGACCAACACGGCAGGGCACGCATTTCCCGCAAGTCTGGGCATGGCACAGTTTCAGAAAAGCCGCAGCCATATCCACAGGACAGAGCCCGGGAGGACTGGCGATGATCCTACGTTCTACATCCCGATAAAGCCCTTCCACAACGGTCTGTGCCTTATTGGGTGTGATAATACTCAATCTGCTCATATCGCACCTCCTTACCAAATACCTGATAAAAAAAGAGTGCCCCTTTCCAGAAGGAATCCTATTTTTTTCACTTTCTGGCTCCAGCACTTTTCCCTTCACAGGTTCCTTATTTACAACAATCATTTTCCTTTACCGAAAATTTCAGCTTTCATATTTTTTAGAAACATTTCCGGCAAGCAAACAAAGGACTGCATATTTTCTCAAACGATCATGACAAATTATAGCTCTTTTTTCCTTTGTTCTTTTAATTATACCATAATCTATTCATTTGTTCTAATAGAAAAAAGGAATCCTTTGATAAGGATTCCCTGTATTTTCTACCAAAAATTATTCAACATCCTGTGTGAAAGTTCTTGTTTCTCTTTCATAAATATATCCCTCTGCGGCCATTACTTCCTGCAAATCTTCCAGATTGGCATACAGTTTCTTCCCGTCATAAACACAGGCAATCCGCATGCTTTCTCCTGTCAGCACATAGCCGGAAATCAGTCGTTTTTCCATAAAATCCTGAGGGATGGTTTCCAAAGGCACCTCATGGGTTTCCACCGTTTCCTCCTGATGCATATGCAAAATGCCTTTATGCAGCGCAAAGGACAACCCCATGTTTTCCGCCAGATCCAGCAGACTCACATATTCCTCCGAAAAAGATTCTTTTGTAAAAGGAATCTCATCCGTCAGTACTTTCTCAAAAAGGATACATCCCCAAGGTGTCTTTAATGGCATGGTAGGCCGCAGTACATTCAGCTGCCACTCTCCATCCGCTTCTTCTTTTTTCTCAATCAAATACACACCATAGCGGGTCTGCTGTAATTGATCTATACTTTCCCTTACACCGCCATAGGTCAGATAAGACTGGTCTGGATTTTCTCCCGTCAGGCTTTCCACTGCCACCATCAATTTTCCATTGATGACTTTCGTTGGAACCAACAGCCCATTACAATACACATGATGCTGTTCCGCTTCATCGTGCACCACAATTTCCTCTTTCTCCATGGTTTTCATGTCCGGTGATAATGGATACAGCAACCAGTTTGTTTCCAGACTGCCAGTGGTTTTATCGCCTTTCTGCAGTGCAAAGCCATAGTCCTGCAGCCCTTCCACGGATATCCAATGTTTTTGTTCTGTTTCTGTTGTCGTTACTTCTGCACCGTCAATGGTAACAGATATCGATTTGTCGCAGCCGCTCAACCCCAAAACACCTAGAACAGCCAACAAAAAACAGAAATGTTTTCCCCATCTTTTCATTTCGTCCTCCTAAAAAATAACGATGCCCCCTACACATTGTTCTGCTTTCACTATATGCCCACTTTTGTCCTCTGTCAAGACAGCATATTTGACAGGTTTTTCCGATTGTGCTATGATTTCTGCGAAAAAAATGATTTATGAAACAAAAGGAGTTTATATCATGCTTTTGCTCAGAAAAATATACTGCAGAGCATTTCAGGAAGTATTCCATATGGCAATTCCTTTTCTGCCTTACCGAAAACCTGCTCTGCTCCATCATACAGACGCACTGGTCCCCCTGTTCCAGAAAAAGGGGATTTCCTGTATCCTGCTGGTAACTGACCCAGTGGTGCGCGGAAATCTGATCACACAGCCTTTGGAAAAAGCTTTGCAGGAGGCTGGTATCAGCTGTATCGTTTATGACCAGACCGTATCCAATCCCACTACCGATCAGGTGGAAGAAGCCCGTGCGTTATACAACGCCCATCACTGTCAGGCAATCATTGGCTTTGGCGGCGGTTCTTCCATAGATTGTGCCAAAGCTGTAGGGGCGCGAATTGCCCGTCCCAGAAAAACGCTGGACAAAATGGAAGGCATTTTACAAGTATGGAAAAAGATTCCTCTGCTCATTGCCATTCCTACCACCGCCGGCACAGGCAGTGAAACCACATTGGCGGCAGTCATTACCGACAGCCGTACCCGACACAAATATCCCATCAACGACTTTGTGCTCATTCCCAGATACGCCGTCCTTGACCCGGAA
>CATZIM010000219.1 GCA_958420075.1 uncultured Clostridia bacterium
GGCAACAGGTTCTGTGCCTGCAGTACCGCCTATTCCTGGCGTAAAGGAAAATGCAGCTTGTGTAGACTCTACAGGAGCTCTGGCATTTGACCATGTGCCTGAAACACTGCTGGTTATCGGCGGCGGCGTTATCGGTATGGAACTGGCAACAGCATACAGCCGTTTTGGCGCAAAAGTAACTGTTGTAGAAGCTATGCCTAAACTGCTGCCTATGATGGATGGAGAACTGACAGCAATGCTGCGGAAAAAGATGGAAGCTTCCGGCGTAACCATTCTGACAGAAGCAAAAGTACAGTCCGTAGAAGCAGCGCCTGCTGGTGCGAAAGTACAGGTAGAAGTTGGCGGTAAAGTAGAATCCTTTGAAGCAGAAAAAGTTCTGGTTGCAGTTGGCCGCAGAACAGACACAGAAGCACTGGGTCTGGACAAAGTGGGTATTGCCCATGACAGAGGACGCATTACCGTTAATGATAAAATGGAAACCAATGTGCCGAATATTTATGCCATCGGTGACTGCCTTGGCAAAGTAATGCTGGCACATGTGGCATCTGCACAGGGTGAAGTTGCTGCAGAAAACGCACTGGGAGAAACTGCTGTATATGATGGCAAAACAAATCCTTCCTGTGTATACACAGATCCTGAATTCGCAGGCGTTGGTCTGACAGAAGAAAAAGCCAAAGAAGAAGGCATTGCTTATCAGGTAGGTAAATTCCCTCTGATGGCAAACGGCAAAGCTCTGATCATGAATGGCGGCGAAGGCATGATCAAGTTTATCATTGGCAAAGAATACGGCGAAGTGCTGGGCGTACATATTCTTGGCCCCAGAGCTACTGACCTGATTGGTGAATGTGCCCTTGCCATTGGTATGGAAGCTACTGTTGATGAAATCTACGCTACCATCCACGCACATCCCACTGTAACAGAAGCGGTGAGAGAAGCAGCACTGGCAGCAACCAAACGTGCAATTCACATTCCGAATAAATAAGTAACTGCTGACGAAATCCGTGCCGGCTCGTTGTCTGCCGGCAGTGTTTCGGCAGACAACAGAGGAGGCAAAGAGATGATCTATATCAAAAGTCCATCTACAGATCCACATTTCAATTTAGCATTGGAACAATATGTTTTTGATGAAATGGATCGCAGTCAGGAATATTTTATGCTGTGGCAGAATGATAACGCTATCATCATTGGGAAACATCAGAATACCGTTCGTGAAATCAACAGTTCTTATGTGAAAGAACATGGCATTTCTGTAGTCAGACGTTTGTCCGGCGGCGGTGCTGTGTACCACGATCTTGGCAATCTGAATTTTACATTTATTGTTTCAGAAAATGGTCTGGAGCAGTTTGACTTTGGTTCTTTCTGTCGTCCGATTGTGAAGGCATTGGGGCACTTTGGTGTGAAAGCAGAAATCAACGGCAGAAATGATATGACCATTGATGGCAAAAAGTTTTCCGGTAACTCTCAGTATGCAAAGCAGGGGAGGGTTATGCACCACGGAACCATATTATATGACAGCGACCTTGAAACTGTTTCTCATGCACTGCAGGTTTCCGCGGACAAAATCGTATCTAAAGGCGTACAGTCTGTCCGCAGTCGTGTAACCAATGTAAGAAATTATATGGAAAAGGATGTCCCCATTGGAGAATTCTGGGAAATGCTTCTGCAGGATATGGCAGCGGAAACGCCTATGGAATTTTACAACTTAACAGAAGCAGACCTGGAACGGGTGCGGCAGATACAGAAAGAACGGTATGATACCTGGGAATGGAATTATGGAAATTCACCTGCCTATGCCATTGTAAAAGAACGCAGATTTGATGGCTGCGGCAAGTTGGAAGTTCATATGAATGTAGAAAAAGGTATCATTACTGCTTTCGATGTATTTGGCGATTATTTTGGAAACGGCGATAAAGACCAGCTGCGTCAGCATCTGCTGGGGGTGAAGCTGACGGAAGAAGCATTGCAGGAAGCATTAGAGCCATTAAATATTTCGGATTATTTCTGCCATTTGGAGAAAAAACAGTTCCTGGATTTACTTTTGTACTAAGAATAGCAGTATAGGATTTTTCGAAAAGACTTTCATTTCATGAGAATATGGAAGTCTTTTTTAATGGAAAGAAAAACTTGTTTGCCTGAGAGAAAGAAAAAAGTTATAATAGGAAAAGTAAAATAGTAGAAAAGGAGTGGATTTTGATGTTGGAAACAGGTATCAAAGCACCAGATTTTACTTTATTAGATAAAAATGGAGAACAGGTTTCTCTCTCTCAGTTTTTAGGAAAGAAAGTTGTATTGTATTTTTACCCCAGAGATAATACGCCGGGATGTACCAAACAGGCATGTGCTTTTGCTCAGAGCTATGATGCCTTTCGTGAAAGAGACGTTGTTGTCATTGGCATCAGCAAAGATTCCGTGGCATCCCATGTGAAGTTTGCAGAAAAACATCAGCTGCCCTTTATTTTGCTGTCTGACCCTGAACTGGAAGCCATTCAGGCATATGATGTTTGGAAGGAAAAGAAATTGTATGGTAAGGTAAGCATGGGCGTTGTGCGTACAACATATGTCATTGATGAACAGGGCGTCATCGAAAAAGTGATGCCAAAGGTAAAACCAGATACCAATGCGGCAGAGATTTTGTCCTATCTGGCTGGAGAAACAGAAAATTAATGTAAAACAAACAGGAAATGGAGATCATTTATGAAAATCATCATATCCCCAACAAAGAAAATGCGTGTGGAAACAGATAGTTTGGCGTGGCGGGATCTGCCGTTGTTTTTGAACAAAACGGAACAGATATATAAACAATTGCATTCTACACCGGCTGATGTATTGCAAAAGATATGGAAATGCAATGATAAAATTGCGGCGCTGAATGTGGAGCGGATTCAGAATATGGATTTATATCATGGATTGACACCTGCGATTCTGTCCTATGAGGGGATACAGTTTCAATATATGGCACCGGGCGTATTTACAGAAGCGGAGTTTGACTACATTCAGGAGCATCTCCGCATTCTGTCTGGTTTTTACGGTGTTTTGCGGCCATTTGACGGCGTGACACCTTATCGTCTGGAAATGCAGGCAAAGATCTCTGTTGATGGAAGAAAAGATTTATATGACTTTTGGGGAATGGCTTTGGCAGCATCATTGGAGACAGATTGTATTTTGAATCTGGCTTCCAAAGAATACAGTCAAGCCGTTTCCAAACATTTGAATAAATCCGTTCGATGGATTAACTTTGTTTTTGGTGAAGTCAAGAATGAAAAGGTCGTAGAAAAAGGAACACTCTGTAAAATGGCACGAGGAGAGATGGTGCGTTATCTGGCAGAGAATCAAATAGAGGATATAGAAGAAGTAAAAGGCTTCGATCGACTTGATTTCCGGTATTCAAAGGAATATTCAAAGGAAGATACCTTTGTTTTTATTCGTAATGAAGAAAAATAATACAATGTACTTCTAAAAGAACTAAAATAAGTGTTGACAGAAGTGGGAGTCGATGGTAATATATATTTCGCTGTCGGAACACAGCGAAAAAGTTCTAAAAAAATGAAAATAGTTGTTGACAGATTGGAAACGATGTGGTAACATACTATTCGCTGCTGAAACACAGACGAAGCAGCAAAGAAAAAATGAAAAAAGTTCTTGACAAGCGAAAAGCTTTCTGATAAAATATTTTTCGCTGTCAAAACTTGACAGACAAGTTCTTCTCTCTGAAAAGAAATTGTTCAGAAAAAAGAACTTGACAGAAAAACAAAAGAGTGATAAGATATCACTTGCTGCTGAAAAAGCGGTGCAGACTGATCCTTGAAAACTAAACAGCAGAAATAAACTTACAACCCATAGTCAATT
>CATZIM010000220.1 GCA_958420075.1 uncultured Clostridia bacterium
ACATTCATTGAAAAAACACCCGAACTGTTCCACATTGTTCTGGGTAAAGACAGAGCAACTAAGATTGCAGAATTTATCGGCAACAAGATCGTAAACGAATCCAAAGGCCACAAACCAGAATTTGATCCCATTGTGCCTCCTTCCTTCGGACAGGACAAAAATGGCAAGACCATCTTTGTGGAAGGTGCGAAAGACAAATTCCTGCGTATGGGCGCAAAAGACTATACACAGAGCCTGCTGAAAGAAAAACGCCTGCTGGTAACAGATACTACCATGCGTGACGCACACCAGTCTCTGATGGCAACACGTCTGCGTACAAACGACCTGATCGTTGCAGCGCCTGCAACCAACATGGCAATGGCAAACGCATTCTCCGTAGAAGCATGGGGCGGCGCAACATTCGACGTTGCTTACCGTTTCCTGACAGAATCTCCTTGGAGAAGACTGCAGCAGCTTTCCGAAGCAATGCCTAACACACTGATCCAGATGCTGCTGCGTGCATCCAACGCTGTTGGTTACGCAAACTATCCTGATAATGTTGTTAGAGAATTCATCAAAGTTTCCGCAGAACGCGGCGTAGACGTATTCCGTATCTTCGACAGCTTAAACTGGCTGGAAAACATGAAGATGCCCGTTGAAGAAGCACTGAAAACAGGCAAGATCGTAGAAGGTGCTATCTGCTACACCGGCGATATTCTGGATCCTAAGGAAACAAAATATACACTGGATTACTATATCCGCAAAGCAAAAGAACTGGAAGACATGGGCTGCCACATTTTCGCAATCAAAGATATGGCAGGTCTGCTGAAACCTTATGCAGCAAAAGAACTGTTTACAGCACTGAAACAGGAACTGCATATTCCTCTGCACCTGCATACCCATGACACCACAGGCAACGGTGTCAGCACCGTACTGATGGCTGCAGAAGCAGGCGTAGACATTGCCGACTTGGCTATCCAGTCCATGAGCTCCCTGACCAGCCAGCCTTCTATGAACGCGGTTGTAGAAGCTCTGCGCGGTACAGAACGTGACACCGGTCTGGATCCCGATCAGCTGGTTGAACTGAGCCATTACTATCAGGGTGTACGTCAGATCTTCACTGGCTTCGAAAGTGAAATGAAGACACCCAATACAGAAATTTATAAATACGAAATCCCTGGCGGTCAGTACTCCAACTTGCTGGCACAGGTAAAATCCATGGGCTCCGCAGATAACTTTGAAGAAATCAAACATCTGTATAAAGAAGCTAACGAATTGCTGGGCAACATCGTAAAAGTAACACCTTCCTCCAAGGTTGTTGGGGATATGGCAATCTTCATGTCCAAAAACGGTCTGAACAAAGACAATATCCTCGCAGAAGGTAAAGATATTTCCTATCCTGAATCCGTTGTGGATTACTTCATTGGTAACATCGGTCAGCCTGAAGGCGGTTTCCCGAAAGAACTGCAGGAAATTGTGCTGAAAGGCAGAAAACCTATTGATGGCAGAGCAGGTGCGCTGCTGCCTCCCGCGGATTTCGATGCTATTGCAAAACATTTGAAAGAAGCACACGTTATGAAAAACGTGAACCCCAGAAACATCATCAGTTATGCGCTGTATCCAAAGGTATATGATGACTACTGCGACCATTGGGAATACTACACAGATGTATCCAAACTGACCAGTGATGTATACTTCTTTGGTCTGGCAAAAGGTGAAGAAACTTCCATCGAAATCGGTGAAGGTAAAGATATCATCATCAAATTCATCGATATGTCCGAACCCGATGCAGAAGGTTTCCGTGCGCTGACATTCGAAATCAACGGTGTTATGCGTGAAGTAAAAGTTCTGGATAAACATCTGGAAGTTAAGAGCGATGGTAAACTGAAAGCAGATAAGAACAACCCTTACCACCTGGGTTCTTCTATCCCCGGTACCATCAGCAAGATTCTGGTAAAAGAAGGCGAAGAAGTGAAGAAGAACCAGCCTCTGCTGACCATCGAAGCAATGAAGATGGAAACATCTATCGTAGCAAAAGAAGATGGCGTGATCGACAAGATCTATGCTGTGGAAGGCGAAAAAGTCAGCCAGGGCGATCTGCTGGTATCCTTCGCAAAAGAAGAAGAATAATTTTTCTTCATCTGTATATCAATATAAGTGTAAAAACCCGAAACACAATCTGTGTTTCGGGTTTTTTGAAACAAAAAAGATACTCCCTAAGAAAAGCAACTTCCCTTTAAGAAAACATTGATTTTTCTTTTCCTCGATTTCTTAAAGGGAATTGCGACGGCTGTCTTCAGAAGAAAATATATCAAATAAAATCTTATAAAAATAAGCAAGCTGAAATCCTCTATATCATAAGGATTTCAGCTTGCTTTGTTTTCTTATGAAGATGCCCCTAAAGGAGCATCTTTTTTTATTCTGTTTTCGGTTTTACAAAGAGCATTGTAAAAGCAATTGCCAGCAGAATACAGCAGATCACCAGAGCGGGACTGCCCCAAAGTTTTGTGCTTACAGCACCAATGGCAGCACCTAGAATAAAGAATAGGATAATGCTGTAATAATGGAAACTTTTTTCTCTGCGGGAAGGGTCTTTTGTCTGGAAATATTTTACCAGATGGTCTGTTCCGCTGCGCAGATTGCCGGTGCACATGGTGGTGGCATAGGGCATGCCATGGAATTTACGGAAACTCTGTACCTGCATGGAGCAGATAAAAGAAACCAATGCATTAGCTAAGGGGTCAGCTTTTCCCAGAGGAAGGAATATCACGACAATCAAAGCTAAAATTTCAATGAGAAGCACCGTCTGCCGCCAGTGCAGTGCCACTTTTCCTTCCAGACGATGTTTGATCCATTCATCCACAAAAATTCCGGCAACAAATGCCAGAATGGGAACCAGATAGGAAAGGGCTTTTTTGAAATCCCCTTCAGATAAATGTACGCCCAGCAGGACAATGTTGCCTGTTTGAGCATTGGCAAAAACCTGCCCGCGCGCCAGGTAAGTATATGCGTCCAGAAACCCGCCTACGGCAGCCAATATGGCGCCGATTCGGAAGGAATCGGACATTTGGTCTGTATGTAATGTCATATATCAATCTCCTGTTATATCATGTATTTTCTGTCCAAAGAACGATATTGCAGAACTTCTGCCAGATGGCGGACGGTGATTTCTTCGCTGCCGTCCAAATCTGCTGCCGTTCTGGCAACTTTCAATATTTTGTGGTAAGCCCTCGCGCTTAAATCCATGGAAGAAAAGGCTGCCTTCAGCAGTTTTTGCTCTGCTTCCCCAAGAGGGCAGTATTTCTCCACTTGTGCAGCATTTAGCTGAGCATTAAAGAAAATTCCTTCCTTTTTATATCGCTGCAGCTGGATTTCATGGGCTTTTACTACACGCTTTTTGATCTCTGCAGAAGATTCACCGGAAGCAGTACTTTGTAGGTCTTCGTATCCCACCGCAGGCATTTCTACCATCAGATCAATACGGTCTAATAGAGGTCCGCTGATTTTACTCTGATATTTGGCGATTTCATTGACAGTGCAGTGACATTTATCCCCGCTGCCCAGATAACCGCAGGGGCAGGGGTTCATGGCTGCCACCAGCATAAAATCAGAGGGGAATGTCAAAGTGCCGCTGACACGGGCAATGGTGACTTTTCCGTCTTCCATGGGCTGCCGCATGACTTCCAGAGCAGAACGCTGAAATTCCGGCAATTCGTCCAGAAACAGCACACCATTATGGGCCAGAGAAATTTCCCCGGGCTTTGGGATTCTGCCGCCGCCAGTAAGGGCAGAAGCGGAAATGGTATGATGGGGAGAACGAAAAGGTCTATGGTGAATCAAAGCGTTTTTGTTCTGCAAAAGACC
>CATZIM010000221.1 GCA_958420075.1 uncultured Clostridia bacterium
GCATACAATGATGGGGGAGGGGTACGCATGAAAAAATTTTTGAGTTTTTGTGTGGCGCTGGTTTTGTGCGGGCAAACAGTGCTTGCGGCAGAGCCAAATGTGGCAGCACAGGGAGCGGCACTTATTGATGGAGAAACAGGACGGCTGTTGTGGGGAAAGAATGCGGAAAGTCCCATGGAAATGGCAAGCACAACAAAAATTATGACAGCCATATTGGTATTGGAAAAAGCAGACCCGAAAGAAGTGGTGACCATTAGCGCAAATGCCGCAAAACAGCCGGATGTGCAAATGGGATTGAAAGAAGGGGAGCAGTGGTATGTGGGGGATTTGCTGCGTGCCATGATGCTGAAATCTTATAATGATGCGGCAGTGGCGCTGGCGGAGCATGTCAGCGGTTCCGTGGAGGCATTTTGTATGGAAATGACGGCAAAGGCGGCATCCATTGGGGCAACGGATACAGTCTTTGGCTCCCCAAATGGTTTGGACAGTCATTTGACCAGAGAACAGCACCATTCCACACCGCTGGATATGGGTATCATTACTGCTTATGCTTTGCAAAATCCTGTATTTCGGGAAATCGCTGTGCTTCCCAGCCATACCTTTGCGGATGTTTCAGGAAAAAAGGTACATACGGCTGTGAATACAGACCGCTTTTTGCAGATGTATGCCGGTGCTCTTGGGGTGAAAACGGGATATACCAATAAAGCAGGACATTGTTTTGTAGGGGCTGCAGAACAGGAGGATATGACCCTTGTCAGTGTGGTGTTGGCCAGTGGATGGGGTAACACAGGCAAGGAAGCAAAGTGGACAGATACGAAAAAACTTATGGATTATGGCTTTGCTACTTATGACAAACAGGAAATTGCAGAGGATGGAGAAAGTATGGGAGAGATCACAGTGACCCGCTCTCCGGTGAAAGAAATTACAGCAGGTCTTGCGGAAGGATACAGCGGCGTATTTTCAGAAGATGAAGTTTCCCGTTTGCAGTGGCAGACGGAATTGCCGGAAACATTGGAAGCACCCATAGAACAGGGAGAGCAAATCGGCACAGCAATATTAGAGTTGGATGGAGAAACCATTGCGGAGATTCCCTTGACGGCACAAACAGCGGCACCAGCCTATACACTTTCAGAGCAATATCGCAGATTGCTTTCTGTTTGGTTTGACTGGATAGATTTTTTGCCGGAAATGTGATTTTTCTTTGACTTTCCGCTCTTTCTCCTGTATACTGATGGGACGAAAAGGACGGAGGAGAAGCCATGGAAGAAAGATTGCAGAAATTTTTGGCGGAAGCAGGCATTGCTTCCCGCAGAAAATCAGAAGAACTCATTGCCGCAGGTCGTGTGCAGGTAAACGGACAGGTGGTACGGGAACTGGGTGTCAAAATTGACCCGGCAAAAGATAAAGTATTATTCGATAATAAGCCTGTAAAAGCGCAGGAAACAAAGAAAGTATATATCATGCTCCATAAGCCTGAAGGCTATGTGACAACAGCAAAAGAGCAGTTTGGACGCCCGGCGGTGCTGGACTTGGTGCAGGGTGTAAAGGAACGTATCTTTCCTGTAGGACGACTGGACTATGACACATCCGGTCTGCTGCTTTTGACAAACGACGGTGATCTGACTTATAAGCTGACACATCCCAAACACGATGTGGATAAAACATATATTGCAAAGCTTTATGGTGTGCCTGATGAAGGTGCTTTGCAGAAATTCCGCAGAGGGGTTGTCATCGACGGCAGAAAGACCAGACCCGCGAAAATTCAGATTCTGGAAAAAGAAAAAGATATGCGGTTCTGCACAGCGGAAATCATCATCCACGAAGGCAAAAACCGTCAGGTCAGAAAAATGTGTGAAGCCATCAAACATCCTGTTGCACAGCTGAAACGTGTGGCAACAGGGGAACTGACATTGGGTGACCTGCCAAAAGGCAAATATCGTTATCTGACAGAAAGAGAAATCAAATATCTGAAAAAACTGTAATGCATCAAAACAGTATGGCCTCTGGGGCATCTTCATAAGAAAACAAAGAAAGCTGAAACCTTTGTTATACAGAGGATTTCAGCTTTCTTATTTTTACTGAGTTTTCTTCTATGGATAGCCGGCGCAATTCCCTTTAAGAAATTAAGAAAAAGGAAAAACAGTGTTTTCTGGGGGGGGAATTGTTTTGTCATGCCGTTTTTGCTGGAATAAAAAAGACCGCTGTTTTTCTATAGAAAAGTGGCGGTCTGAATTTCATTATCCCAATCGTTGGGTGCCTAATTGCAGCTGCGCAATATGGAGGGTATTGTCCCCGGTTTTGTTTCTGTAGGCTTCCAGTTCTGAATTGTAGATGCCTAAAATGACGCTGTCATCCACCTGCAAATCCTCCAGGGAAATATCTTTGATTTCATGGGTGTCATAGTGGCAGTAAAACAGAGGAATGTCGGAGCAGTCAATGACGCAGCTTTCACCAAGGACTTCATTTTGGTCGGCGTCCTTTACGGTGATGGTCTGGTTTTCTGTGTTGATTTCTGTGATGACAGCATTGACGCCAAGATGGAGTACATCTTTTTCAAAAAAACTGCAAGCGGACAGAAGAATCATACTAAGAACCAGGCATAAAATTCCATTGATTTTTTTCATCTCATCACCTCCGTAAATGGCTTTATAGTTGGTTTTATTTTACCATAAGGCGGAAGAATGGGAAACAAATATTTGTCAGACATTCCATGTTTTTGAGAAAGAAGGGGAATTCTCGGCTTTATGCTTGAAAGTCCGGCGGTTTTCCCATATAATTTAAGTTTAGAGTACATCATAAAGGAAGGCTGAATTATGAGCGAACAGAAAACAAGATTTTATCTGATCCGTCACGGGGAAACATTGTGGAACCGTCAGGGACGGTATCAGGGTTCTACAGATATTGAACTGTCCGAAGAAGGACTGGCACAGGCAGAATTGGTGGCAAAACGTTTCCGCTATCTGCCTTTGGATAAGATTTATGCTTCTCCGCTGAAGCGGGCATTGGTGACAGCCCAGACCATCGGCAGAGAAACAGGCATTACGCCCATTGTAGATGAACATTTTAAAGAAATCAACTTTGGCGCATGGGAAGGCATGAGCATTCCTGAACTGAAGGAAGCCTATGGGAAGGCATATATGGATTTCTATGAAAATCCCTTTGCCCATCCATTTCCGGGGGAAGGTTCTTTTGCCAATGTAACAAAACGTGCCGTGGAAGGTTTTGAAGCGGTTCTGGAAGAAAACAGAGGCAAGCATGTTGCCATTGTGTCCCACGGCGGTCTGCTTCGTGTTATGCTGGTAGCCATCATGGGCATGGATGTGAATTTCTACCGGAAAACTTGGATGACAAACACATCCATTACCACAGTGGATGTTATGGAGGACGGCAGACGCATTCTTATGACACTCAATGACAAAGCCCATCTGGAAATGGCAGATTTATTCAAAAAAGGGGAATGATTATGGCAAAGATCGCAGTCATCGGCGGCGGCGCCGCAGGGATGCTGGCAGCGGGCCGTGCGGCACAGCGGGGACACGAAGTCCATTTGTTTGAAAAAAATAATCGTTTAGGCAAGAAAATACTCATTACCGGTAAAGGTCGTTGTAATGTGACCAACGACGGGGATCTGGATGCTTTTCTGGATAACATTCCCGGCAATCCTTATTTCATGTATAGCGCCTTTTATCGTTTCGATAATCAGGCACTGCGTCAGCTGTTGCTGGACATGGGGCTGGAAACAAAAGTGGAACGGGGCAACCGGGTATTTCCTGTGACAGACCGTTCTTTGGACGTGGTACAGGCTTTGGAAAAATATATGCGGCAGAACAAAGTTGCCCTCC
>CATZIM010000222.1 GCA_958420075.1 uncultured Clostridia bacterium
GGTCGGAATGGCGGTTCTGCATGATGTCGAAAATGCCTTTTTCCGCCGTATCCAGAATCGCGTTGACGTCGGTTTTGCCTTCGTAACTCATCTGGGAAATATTATTCGCTGTACGGATGAGCCGACGCAGTACGGATTTTTCCTCCACAATGGCAGCGTAATGGCGCATATTTGCGGAGCTGCCCACGGAAGTGGAGATATTGGCAAGGAAAGGCAGGCCGCCGATTTGTTCAAAGACCTGCTTTTCCTCTAGTTTATTCTTCACAGTAATCATGTCGATGGGCACGCCGCTGTGGTAAAGTTCTTCTGCCGCTTCAAAGACCTGTCTGTGGTCGGGGCGGTAGAAATCCTCCCCTGTCAGCATTTCCAATGCCAAAGACGCCGCTTCCCGATCCAGAAACATGGCGCCCAGCACTGCCAATTCTGCCGCATCGTCATGGGGCGGTACATTCTGGAAGATTTCCGCCTGTGGGGCTGTATTTTGTTGTTCCATATTTCCCGCCTCCTTTGTTTCTTTCATTGATTAGGCTTCTACGATTTTTACAGTCACTTCTGCTGTTACCTTAGGGTGCAGTTTGATGACTGCTGTTCTTTCGCCCAGCATTTTGATGGAATCGCCGATGGATACTTTCTTTTTATCCAGATCCATGCCTGTCTGTTTGATGATTTCTTCCGCAACTTCTTTGTTTGTTACGGAGCCGAACAGTTTGCCGTTGCTGCCTGTTTTTACTTTGATGACAACCACTTTTTCATCCAGCTGTTTTTTCATTTCCTGTGCTTTTTCCAGCTCTTCCTGTTTGCGTTTTGCTTCTGCTTTCTGTTTCAGTTCATAGTCGTTCAGGTTGGATTTTGTAGCTTCTACTGCCAGTTTTTTGGGCAGCAGGAAATTTTTTGCATAGCCTTCGCTGGCATTGATCAGGTCGCCTTTTTTGCCGACACTTTTTACATCCTGTAATAAAATCAGTTTCATTATGCTTCCTCCTCCAAATATTCTTCAATGGCTGCGCGGACTTTTTCTTTGGCTTCCTCAACGGTGCAGTCTGTAAGCTGCGCACCGGAAACCGTCAGATGACCGCCGCCACCCAGTTTTTCCATAACTCTCTGCACATTGATCTCCCCAAAGCTGCGGGCGGAAATATAGACTGTATCATCCACCTTACAGCAGACAAAAGATGCCTGGATGCCTGTGACGTTCATCAAGTCGTCTGCCGCCTGTGCCGCTGTGAGTGTGGAATTTTCCACATCGGAAGGGCAGACGGAAATGGCGATATGATCCCGGAACAGTTCCGCATCCCGGACAGCTGTGGCTTTCGCCTTGTAAGCATCCATGTCGTTTTGGAACAGCAGCCGTACCCGGATACTGTCAGCACCGTTTCTGCGGAGGAACGCCGCAGACTCAAAGGTCATGGCGCCTGTTTTCACGCAGAAGTTTTTGGTGTCTACGGTGATACCTGCCAGCAGGGCATCGGCTTCAATCTGATGCAGTTTTACTTTTTTGTCCATATGCTGAATCATTTCTGTAATGAGTTCAGATGTGGACGAAGCGTAAGGCTCATGATAAATGAGCACCGCCTGTTCGATGAAATCGGTACTCTTGCGGTGGTGGTCGAAAACGACGATTTTCTTCGCCGCCATAAGCACCTGTCTGCTGTCTACCATGGATTCTCTGTGGGTATCCACAATGACCAGCAGTGTTTTGTCATTGACCATGCGCATGGCGTCTACGCCGTCCACAATGACACCGCCGAATTTGCCGCTTTCATCCATTTTATCGCAAAGGCGTTTGACGCCTACGCTGACTTTGTCCATGACGATATTGCATTTCTTGCCAATGCTCTTTGCCATGGCACAAATACCGATACAAGCGCCTAAGCTGTCCAGATCGGCATTCTTATGCCCCATGACCAGAATGTCAGAAGCATCCCCCATGAGCTCCATAAGGGCGTCCGCTTTGACACGGGCACGGATACGGGCATTGCGGTGGATTTCGCCGCTCTTGCCACCGAAGAACAGGTATTTTTCCCCGTCTTTGATGAGCACCTGATCGCCGCCTCGCCCCAGAGCCAAGTCCATAGCCGCTTTTGCGTTTGCCATGGCATCCTCCAGAGAGCCGCCGCCAATACCGATACCCATGCTGAGGGTCACAGGAATGTGTTCCCCTACGGAGATTTCCTTGATCTCGTTAAAAGGCTCGAATTTCTTTTCTTTCAGCCGCTCCAGACTGCCCTTAGAGAGCAGAAAAATATAGCGGTCTTTCTCCAGTTTTTTGATAACGGCGTCTGCCGCCTGCGCCAGCTGGTTGAACTTTCTGTCAATGAGTGCGGAGAGGATGGGCAGTCGGTTTTCGTCGATGCTGTCCAGCACATCGTCGTAGTTATCCAGCAGGATCATACCCACAACGGTTTCCTGTTCCTCCAGTTCTTTTTCAAGCTGACAGGTTTTGGTGATGTCCACCATAATGAGGGTCAAAACTGCCCCCACAGCGCCGCTTTTGTCCACCACATCGCAGTGGTTCAGGGCGGCTTTGTAAGAACGGTCGCCTACGGTAACTCTCTGAGGTTCTCCAGCGCCGCTGGTTTTCCGCAGCACTTCAATGACGGGTTTTGCGTCCTCACTATTGGGGAACACTGCCGCGAAAGGCTCATTATACATCATGACCCTGCCACGAATATCCAGCACAGCGTAAGGAATGGGCAGATTTTGGGGAATGGAGAAATTTTCCCGAAGCACTGCCGTATCCAGAAAGCGGTTTTCCTCTGGCTCTTCCTGAGGCTCATCGGCAAAGAGGTCTTTGAGCATGGGGCGCAGGAAACTGCCTGCCACAATCCCCACCAATGCCCCTACGCCAAGGCGTACATCCAGCATCAGGCAAAGGATCACCACCAGCACAGCCACTGCCATGCTGACCACCAGCCGTCCTTCCGTTCCTTTCTTTGTTTCTTCTTTTCTTTCTTCCATATTGCAGCCTCCAAGCTGTTTGGCTTTTTCAAAAGCCTTTCTGTGACTGTTTATGTTTCTTCCAGTTCATGCAAAACGGTCAGCAGATCACTTTTCCATGCAGATACATCTTCCTGCACCAACGCCGCCTTCAGGGTCATAGCTGCCTTTCTGCTCAGTCCATCCTGAGAAATGCCCAGCCGTCCTGCCAAAAGGCGCAGACTAATTTCCAGCTTTGCCAGAAGCTCTGTCTGTTCCGCTTTTGAGGCATTGTTGTGCATGGCTGTAAACAGATCCGCCACCTGAGCGAGCATTTGACATTGCAGCTCCTGGGTCATGCGGATATTTCTTGCCACATCGAATGATTTTTCCGGCACAGTATCGCCTTCCTTTCTGCCTGTTTTCTGTTTATGCAGTAATATAGTATACCACAGAACCATGATTTTCTCAACTGTTATCTGCATTTGGCCCCCCTTGACAAAGGGAAAGACCCCTGCTAGAATAGTTAGGTAATCTTAATTATTAGGCAATCTTAACTATTTTTATCATAGGAGGCGGTAACAGATGGGCATCGGAGAAGCCATCACAAAATTTTTTCACGACATGGGCATTTTAGAGCTGCGTATCCACAATGAACACCCTGCCTATGCCAAACTGAGCTACAACAGCAGTCTGTATCTGGACATCATATCCGCTCATCAGGGAGAATATACCCCTTCCAAACTGGCAGATATGCTCCACATCACAAGACCTTCTGTCACCCAGAAGATCAATGTGCTGGAAAAGGCCGGATATGTGACTCGGAAACAAAATCCTGCCGACAAACGGGAATATTTCCTGTATTTCAATGCAGATTCTTTTGACGCGGATACCCAGTCTATTTACACAAAACTCACCA
>CATZIM010000223.1 GCA_958420075.1 uncultured Clostridia bacterium
CGACCTCTACATCCCTAATGTAGCGCTCTACCAAGCTGAGCCACGCCTCGACGACCTTTTCTATCTTACTACATTTTTTTCATCTGTCAACACTTTTTCGAGATTTTTTGAAAAAAGTTGGGACAGACTGGAAAGCCTGTCCCACTTTCACTTGCAAAAATCAGATGCAACAATTATTTCTTTGTTACAGCCAGAATTTCTACTTCACACAGAACGTTCTTAGGCAGTGTTTTTACTGCTACGCAAGAACGAGCGGGTTTGCCTGTGAAGTATTTAGCGTATACTTCGTTGAATGTAGCGAAGTCGCCCATGTCAGCCAGGAAGCATGTTGTTTTTACAACGTCTGTGTATGTCAGACCGTTTACTTCCAGAATAGCGCCGATGTTTTTCATAACCTGTTCTGTCTGATCAACGATGCCTTCTGCTACAACATCGCCTACTTCAGGGTTGATGGGAACCTGACCGGAAGCGAACAGGAAACCATTTACTTCGATAGCCTGAGAGTAAGGGCCGATAGCTGCGGGTGCTTTGTCTGTGCTTGTTACTTTGAACATGATTGATAACCTCCATATTTTTGCTTATATTTTATTTATCTTTATTTTAGTCCAAAGACAATATACAGTCAATGTATTTCGTATCAGATACAGCATTTTTTACTTTTTGTATGAAATTCTGCAAATTTTTATTCCCTTTTTGTCTGGTTTCGGTTAAAATAGAAATGTTATGGATACAAAAAGCAACAACTTTTCAATATAGATTTTGGACAGAAAGGAAAATGAACATGAGTAATCTGGAAGCCATTCAAAAACGGCGTATTTTCGGCATCATCTCTCACCCCGACGCAGGTAAGACCACACTGACAGAAAAACTGCTGCTTCACGGCGGTGCCATTCGAGAAGCTGGTACCGTAAAAGCAAGAAGAAACGCAAAATTCGCGAAAAGTGACTGGATGGAAATCGAAAAACAGAGAGGGATTTCCGTTACTTCTTCCGTTATGCAGTTTGAGTATGACGGCAAAGTGGTATCCATCATGGATACTCCCGGTCATAACGACTTCGGTGAAGACACTTACCGTATTCTGACATCTGTAGACAGTGCTGTCATGGTAATCGACGCAGCGAAGGGTGTGGAGCACAGACTGTAAAGCTGTTCAAAGTTTGCAGCATGCGTGAAATTCCCATCTTTACATTCATCAACAAATTAGACCGTCAGTCCAAAGATCCTCTGGATTGTATGGCTGACCTGGAAGACGCTCTGGGACTGCCCTCTACAGCCGTTACATGGCCTATCGGCAACGGTTTGACCTTTGAAGGCATCTATGACCGTCTGGAAAACAAAGTTTATCTTTACAAACAGAAAGACGGCGTTGTGGAACTAGGTGCAAACGGTGTATTTGGCGATACACTGGAAGGCGTGATTTCCGATGCCAACCTGGATATTCTCCGTGGTGAAATGGAACTGCTGGACGGCGCAGGCAACCCCTTTGACCTGCAGGCAATCAAAGAAGGGAAACTTTCTCCCGTATTCTTTGGTTCCGCCCTGGCTGACTTCGGTATCACACCGTTCTTGAAACACTTCCTGGAATGGTCTCCTGCTCCTGGCCCCAGAAAAACCACCACAGGCGAAGTAAAACCTACTGACGAATTCTTCAGCGGCTTCATTTTCAAAATCCAGGCAAACATGAACCCTGCTCATCGTGACAGACTGGCGTTCCTGCGTATCTGCTCCGGTACTTTTAACCGCGGTATGAACGTTACACTGTCCCGTACAGGCAAGCAGATGAAACTGAGCCAGTCCACACACCTGATGGCAAACGACCGTGAAACCGTAGAAACAGCCATTGCCGGTGACATCATCGGTATTTACGACAGCGGCAACTATCAGATCGGCGATACCATCACTGACCGGAAGGAAAAACTGTTCTTTGAACCACTGCCTACCTTCCCTCCCGAACTGTTCTGCCGTGTGCATCCCGTAAACTCTCTGAAAGCAAAACAGTTCCAGAAAGGCGTACAGCAGCTGGCACAGGAAGGTGCAATTCAGGTATATCATAACGAATTTAACGACATTATTCTGGGTGCTGTTGGTCAGCTGCAGTTCGAAGTATTCGAATACCGTTTGAAAAACGAGTACAACTCCGAAATCCGTATGGAACCTTTGGATTACAGCGTTGCTCGTTGGGTAGCTCCCGGCTCTCCCAAGGATGTAAAAGATTATGTGGTAGCCAGAAGCACACTGGTATATGACCACTTTGAACGTCCTATCCTGCTCTTTGCAAACCAGTACACACTGAACAACTTCATGCAGAAGAACCCCGAAGTGAAGCTGGTAGAAGCACTGGACGTAGACGATACAGAATACCAGGGTTAAACACAAAAAACCAGAAAGAATCGAAAAGATTCTTTCTGGTTTTTTTATTTTTTCCAATGTTTCAGTTGAGGTAATTGTTTTTGCATCATGTCCCTCAGCTGCTGTTCCGTTGTTTCCGGAAACTGTTCCTGCAATATAGGGACACAGCAATCCACGAGTTCCTCCATGGAAGTATAGGTAAATTTTCCGTCCGTATAACACCATTTGCAGTAATCTTCATTGAAACTGCCGTCCTTTTCCTGACTGAGCAATCCATCATCATCCAAAGGCATACCGCAGCACTGACAAAACAATCTTTGCGGCATCCCCAAAAGTGTATTGATGGACACATGAAATTCTTTGGAAATGAGTTTCAATGTTTCCGCGTTTGGAATGGTTTCTCCCGTTTCCCAGCGACTCACTGCCTGTCTGGTAACCAGCAGACGCTTTGCCATTTCTTCCTGGGTCAGCTCATGGTCTTTTCGTAATTGCAGCAATACTTCTTTCGTTTCCATCCAGCCACATCCTTTCTGTGACTTGATTGTACCCGATTTTGCTGACTTTGGAAAGCAACCCGCTGTTGCTTACGCGTCAAAAGCACGAATATCTGCCAAAAGCTGTTCTACATTTTCCGCATCTGTTGCCCAGCTGGTGCAGAAACGAACAGAAGTATGATCTTCATCCACTTTCTGCCATGTATAGAAAGCATATTTCTTCCGAAGTTCAACTACCAATTCGTTCGGCAGAATAGGGAACTGCTGATTGGTATAGGATTCATACTGCATCGCAAAACCTTTTTCCTCGCAAGCCTTACGAATCTTCATAGCCAGATCCACAGCGTGTTTGGAAATTTCAAAATACAGACCGTCTGTGAAAAGGGTTTCGAACTGAATCCCCAGCAGTCTGCCTTTTGCCAGCATACCGCCACGCTGTTTGATGATATAACGGAAATCCTGACGGTAAGCAGGGTTTGAAATAACAACAGCTTCTCCAAAGAGTGCCCCTACTTTGGTGCCGCCAATATAGAAAATATCACTCAGTTCTGCAAGATCTTTCAGTGTCACATCATTTGTAGGCGCTGCCATGCCATAGCCCAATCTTGCACCATCCACATACAATGGCAGTCCGCATTTCAGACATGTTTCACGCAGTGCTGTCAGTTCTGCCTTAGAATACAGCGTACCGTTTTCCGTGGGCTGGGAAATATATACCATACCTGGCTGCACAACGTGTTCTCTGGATTCATCACGCCAATGCGCATCATAAGCTGCCTGCACCTGTGCCGCAGTGATCTTGCCGTCTGTGCTTGGCATTGCCAGCACTTTGTGTCCTGTTGCCTCAATGGCGCCGGTTTCATGAACATTCACATGGCCGGAAACAGCGCAAAGCACACCCTGATGGGGACGCAGTATGGATGCAATCACAGTCAGATTTGTCTGTGTGCCGCCCACAAGAAAATGCACGTCCAGATCTTCTTT
>CATZIM010000224.1 GCA_958420075.1 uncultured Clostridia bacterium
TGTATCTCTGATGTAATTGCGCCACGATAGCCCAGAAGGTTCCAAAAATCCGTAAACTCAGGGTCATGAAAATCTTCCAGAACTTCTATGTTCTGCATGAGACTTTTCTGTTTTTCTAAGATCTGTTCCTGTGTCCACCTGAGGACATCTTCGCGGTCTTTTTCTGCTTTGCATTTCCAGCATAGTCCTTCATATCCCAAAGAAGTTCCGCAATTGGGACAACGATATTTCAACCCCATCATTCACCGCTCCTTTCACAATAAAAAAGCCCTGCGATTATACCATCAAATAGACAGCATAACGCAAGGCATGAAAAATTCAGGAGAAAAATCATATTTTTTGCTCCACATGATTTCTTTCCAAAATACATAAATTTGTTCCATTTTCTCAGTCATTGCCTTTTGGCAAAAGCAACTCGTTTTTTTCACATGCAAAACCTCGCAAAAGAATAGAATCCCATTCTAATCAGCTATTTATCTTGCTTTTCATAAACTAAATTTAATCAAATTATATAAGATAATCCCGGAAAAAGCAAGCTGTGGAGAACCAAATGTCCGCTGTTCACATACATCTATTGTAAAGGATGGCAATATAAACGTAAAGAGAACATTATCAAAATCTGATCTTTAAATCCTTTTTTAACAGCTTCTGAACAACTTTTGCACAACAAAAAAGCTTTCCAAATTAGAAAGCTTTTTTGCGTCATAAAGATATGCACTTTCGCGAGAGATTTTACTTCAAATTCTTCTGAAAAAACGCTGTTATCTTATCAAAAGGAATTGCATTTTTTCCACCGCCGTCATACAAATCTGTATGTACGGTATCTGGGATAATCATCAGTTCTTTGTTTTCCGCATAAGGATTATCTTTTACCATATTAGCAAAAGCATCTTTACTGAAATAACAGGAGTGGGCCTTTTCTCCATGGATTACCAATACAGCACTTCTGATTTCATTGCTGTACTGCAAAATGGGCATATTCAGAAAAGACATACAACCTGTTACATTCCATCCATCATTGGAATTCAAAGAACGAACATGATATCCACGATCTGTTTTATAGTAATCATAATAATCTTTTACAAAAAATGGAGCATCCTCAGGCAAGGGATCGACCACACCACCGCCGCGAACATAAACACCTGTTTTATATTCTTCCGTTCTTTGCTGATTCAGCGCTTTTCTTTTCTCAAAACGCTGTTCTTCACTATTTTCGGAATCAAAATAGCCATTGGCGTTGACACGACTCATATCATACATCGTTGCTGTCACCGTTGCCTTAATTCTGGTATCAATAGCCGCGGCATTCAGCGCCATACCGCCCCAACCGCAAATACCAATGATGCCGATTTTCTCTGGATCAACATTTTCCTGAACAGACAGGAAATCCACGGCTGCTTGAAAATCTTCCGTATTGATGTCAGGAGAAGCCATATATCTGGGTTCACCGCCGCTTTCTCCTGTAAAAGAAGGATCAAATGCCATGGTCAAAAATCCACGTTCTGCCATGGTCTGAGCATACAGACCAGATGCCTGTTCCTTTACAGCACCGAAAGGTCCGCACACAGCAATAGCAGACAATTTTCCTACTGCGTTTACAGGTGTATATAAATCTGCCGCAAGTTCGATTCCATAGCGGTTATGGAAAGTTACTTTTTGGTGTGTTACTTTATCACTTTTGGGAAAGACTTTGTCCCATTCTTCTGTTAAATGCAATTGCGTCATATTTTCACCTTCCTATACAAACAAAATTCTTAATTCTTCAAATCACCATAGTAATAAGATGCCGTCGCGCCGCCATCAGCTAAAAAAGTAGAACCTGTGATAAAAGAACCACGGTCACTCATTAATAATTCTGCTACATTAGCAATTTCGTCAGCGGTTCCAGGTCTTCCAGCCGGACAGTTTTGAAACATATTTTTATAAAAATCTCCTCTAACACCATGAAATTCATCCAAAGCCAACGGTGTTACAATAATACCCGGGGCAATGGCATTGAGTCTTGCACCACGTTTGCCCCACTCTACAGATTGCGCCATAACCCGTTTTTCATTGCATCTTTTTGCAAGCTGATAAGCATGGAGCGTGTCTTTGATATGTTCTTCCTGTAAAATATCCAAATCTAAAAGCTTATCTACAGGTGTGCATGCAAGCAGTTCATCCTCCTGCGCTGTCAACGCCGGCATACGAAAACCAGATTGGCTGGAAATAGTTACGCCAACGCCGCCTTCACAGATTACTTTTCCTACCTCTTCCAAAAGAACAGCTGTACCGTATAAATCCACCTGTAAAATAGTCTTGATGGACGCCTGACTGGGAGAAACACCTGCAGCATTAACCAGCATTTTAATAGGGCCGTATTTCTGGCCTTCCGTAATCATGGAACAAATTGATTTCTTTGATGATAAATCCATTTCAAGTGGAACAACGTCAAATCCTGCTTGATTCATAATTTCTGCTGTTTTCACTGCATTTTTCAGCTTCTTGTCCCCCACAATGATTTTCATACCATAACCCATTCTGCGAGCAATTGCCATACCAATCTGTCCTGCGCCTGCCCAGAGCATTACATTTTTTCTCATCATAAGGCTTTCCCCATTTCATAGGCTTCTTTGCAGGCAGATGTCTGTTCAATTTCGCCTTTATGCCATGCACCTGTCCCATAAATAATGCCTGCTTCTTTTGTTCCATCCAGACAGTCTTCCGTAAATCCACGGAATGCTTCCATGGTGCGCGCCAGATTTGCTTTATCTGTATCAGCAGCGGTCATAATAAAATAAAAATCTTTGTTTGTGATTTCCGTGTATCTTGGAACTGTTCTATCAATGAAGTTTTTCATTCTCCCGTTCATGGAATAAAAATAAACGGGGGTTGCAAGCACAATAACATCGGCTGCCACCATTTTATCCAGAATTTCTTTCATATCATCTTTTTGTACGCACAAATGTGTTTCATTACAAACACCGCATCCGGTACAATAACCAATATTCTTTTCAGCCAAAAATACTTTTTCTACATGATTCCCACTTTCCTGTGCACCTTTTGCAAAGTAATCGCAAAGGGTATCAGAATTACCATGTTTTCTCGGACTTGCTGAAATAATCAATACATTTTTCATTTATCTGCATCCTCCCATACTTCTTTTGCCATACGAAATGCTGCCCAAGCCTTTGGCCACCCTGCATAGAAGGCAGCGTGTGTCAGAATTTCAGCCATTTCTTCTCCCGTAACACCATGATTTTTCGCATTCTGCAAATGGAATTTCAAAGAAGAATCTAAAATACCACTTGCCATCAAAGCTGTTACCGTTACAATACTTCTATCACGTGCAGATAACTGTTCTTCTCTGGACCACACCTGACCAAAAAGAACATCATCATTTAATTCCGCAAATTTTGGTGCGAATGCACCCAGTTCATCTCTTCCTGCTGTTACTTTAGCCATAATCTTTACACCTCTTCCTCTAATTTTGCATATGCTTCATCTGAAACGGGCTCGCACCATTCATTGCTGCAATTTTCTCCAGGCACTTCAATTGCCAGATGTTGGAACCAGGAATCTGCTGATGCGCCATGCCAATGTTTTACACCTGTTGGAATATGTACCACACTGCCTGGATGAAGTTTTACAGGTTTCTGACCCCATTCCTGATACCAACCTTCTCCGGCTGTTACCAGCAGCATCTGTCCGCCTCCTTTGTCTGCATGATGGATGTGCCAGTTATTGCGGCAACCCGGTTCAAATGTTACATTGCCCACCACAACCTGTTCTGTAGAAAGCATATTCAAATAGCTCTGACCAACAAAATATTTTGCATATGCGTTA
>CATZIM010000225.1 GCA_958420075.1 uncultured Clostridia bacterium
GACTTATACAATACAAATGTGCTGGCGCATTTCAGACCAGCTTTGATCAGGTTGAAAGGAATGATGGCAGGCAGCAGCATGGGGATGACTTCTTCCATGGATGTGCCCAGGAAAATAGGTGTCAGTACCAGATTCATCAGTACCATAGCGCCTGTCATAACCAGCGCGCCTACGATCAGAGCGATGGCTGCTGTTTTTCTTGTTTTATTTCGGCGGTAGATGTTGCCGGCGATCAGTACACAGCTGCCAGTTGCGAAGATGTGCATGATGATGCCGATGGGGCCGCCGCTTGCTGCGCTGACAGTCATACCCTGAATGATGGATACCACTACAGTCAGCAGGAAACCAGCCACAGGGCCGAAAGCAAATGTACCAATGAGGATAGGCACGTCCGCAGGATCATATTCCAGGAAAGGTGCCGCGGGGATGATGGGGAAATGTACGGTTGCCACCAAAATCAGAGAGATGGCGCCCAGCATACCCAGCGCTGTCAGTTTTCTGACATTGTTTCTTCTTTTTACTTCTGTTGATTTTACCACGTTTTCCATGATGTTCTTCCTCCATTTTTTGTTTAGACTTTTCAGGCTTCCGCCAAGCTTTGTGACGAACTTTTTCTCTTTTGGCAAAAGAAAAAGCCTGAAAATCTTCAGGCTAAACAAGCAAAATAAAGGTTGGGCTTTTTCGCATCTGCGCGAAAAACGCACCAAACTTTTATTCTTCTCCCATCCAGACTATACTGTCGGTTTCGGAATCACGCCGAATCCTGCGCCGAAGCGCTCGCAGACTTTACTGCCGATCGGGAATTTCACCCTGCCCTGAAGAATTTCATATTTCATTTACAAGTTCATTATATCAGCTGTGAAAAAACTGTCAAGATTTTTTCTGAGAAAATACTATCAAAAAAATAGGCTTTACTTTATGCAAAACCACCACCATTTATCCAGTCATCTTAGAAAAAAGCGAAATCCCCTGAAAACAGAGGATTCCGCTGCCATTGCTGTTTTATTCTGTTGTCACTGCACTGCTTGCCGACTGTCCATTTGTGTTTTGTACCAGTTTGATGGCAGCTTTGGGATTTGCACTGCTGTAATATACCGTCACAAGGCTGTCAATGAGCAGACCATCACTCAGGTTCACATCCGCATTTTCTTTGGTGAAAATCCGCAGCATACCATCTTCCTGACGGAGCACCAGATTATACATCGTGGCATCCACGATGGTACCAGTCACCTGTTCCACACCTTCCGCCTTCAGGTCTGTGGCAATGATCTGTCCAGCCCCGTCATACTGCAGGGCAACAGGGAAATACAGTGAGAAAATACGGCTCGGCGCATATAGCACACCATCTTTCAGTTCCGGTGCAGCGCCGATCTGTTCTGTCACGCCACTGACAGTATATGCGTCAGTACCGGGAGCAAAGGACAGGGATGTGGTGCCGTCAGAAACCACAACAGAACGTGTCTTTGCATCCCATGTGACTGTATAGCCCAACAGACTGCTCACTTCCCGTACAGGAACCATCTGGGCATGATCTTTATTTTCATACAAAGGCTGTTCTACAACCGTATCCTTCACCTTCATGACAGCAGACGTTTTTTCCTCGCCAAAGGCTGTCGCGCCGCAGCCCAATGTCAAAACTCCAGCCAATACACACGCCATGATTTTCTTCATATCCATTCGCTCCTTTCCTGATGAAACTTTTTGTCTTATATTATATTAGATGTTCCAGCACATCAAAAAGTTTCCATTTCCATTTTCTTTTTTCAGTATAGCAAATCACCTTTGCAAAAACATTACATTTCTGTAAAGAATCTTTGACAAAACCATAACAATTATTCCACACCCCGCATGGTGAGAGAAATGCGTTTGCGCTGCAAATCCACACTCAATACTTTCACCGTCACAATGTCCCCCAATTTCACTGCTTCTAAGGGATGTTTGATATAGCGGTCGCAAATCTGGGAAATATGTACCAGCCCATCCTGATGAACGCCGATGTCCACAAACACACCGAAGTCAATGACATTGCGGACAGTGCCTTTCAGCACCATACCTTCTTTCAAGTCCTCCATAGTCAGTACGTCACTACGGAGCACAGGGGCAGGAGCTTCGTCACGGGGGTCACGGCCGGGTTTTTCCAGTTCCTTGACGATATCCTGCAAGGTAGGCAGACCAATGCCCAGTTTTTCCGCTGTTTCTTCTGTCATGCTGACTTTGTTTGCCAAGCCTTTCACCTGACCAGATGCCACATCATCCAGAGAGTAACCGCAGAGTTTCAGCAATGCTTCCGCCGCCTTATAACTTTCGGGATGGACGCCAGTCTTATCCAAAGGCATATCGCTTTCGGCAATGCGCAGGAAACCAGCGCACTGTTCAAAGGCTTTAGGACCCAGTTTAGGAACTTTTTTCAGTTCTTTCCGGTTATGGAACAGACCATTTTCTTCACGATATGTGAGAATATTTTTCGCAACGGTGTTGTTGATGCCTGCCACATAAGAAAGCAGAGCGGGGCTTGCGGTATTCAGGTCAACACCGACGCTGTTTACACAGTCTTCCACCACACCGCCTAATGTTTCGCCCAGACGCTTCTGGTTCATGTCATGCTGATACTGGCCTACACCAATGGATTTGGGGTCGATTTTTACCAGTTCCGCCAGAGGGTCTTGGATACGTCTGCCAATGGAAACGGCAGAGCGCAGGGCAACGTCATAATCCGGGAATTCCTCCGCACCCAGTTTGGAAGCGGAATACACAGAAGCCCCTGCTTCATTGGCAATGATGTAATAAACCTTTTTATCCAGTTTTTTCAGCATTTCCGCCACAAACTGCTCGGATTCTCTGGAAGCGGTGCCGTTGCCGATGGAAATCAGGTCTACATCGTATTTTTTGATAAGAGCTGTCAGTTTCTTTTCCGCTTCGGCTGTTTTGTTCTGAGGGGGTGTGGGATAGACCACAGTGGTTTCCAAAGGTTTGCCTGTTTCGTCAATAACTGCGATTTTACAGCCAGTACGATAAGCAGGGTCTAATGCCAGCACAGTTTTCCCTTTGATGGGCGGCTGCAAGAGCAGCTGTTTCAGATTTTCCCGGAATACACCCATGGCGGATTCTTCGGCTTTTTCTGTCAAATCGTTACGGATTTCCCGTTCCAGAGAAGGTGCAATGAGTCGTTTATAGCTGTCCGCAATGACTTCTTTCAGCAATTCTACCGCAGGGCTGTTTTTGCGGATAAGTTTCCGTTCCAGTTTTTGCAGGAGTTTTTCTTCGTCCCCTCCCAGCTTCACTGTCAGAATGCCTTCTTTTTCCCCACGGTTTACCGCAAGGATACGATGACCTGCCGCTTTTTGCAGGGGTTCGCTGTAATCGTAGTACATTTCGTAAACGGTGGGCTCTGTCTGTTCTTTTGCCGCCTTTGTCACCAGCTGGCCATGTTTCATGGTTTCTTCCCGAAGCATTTTCCGCAGGTCAGCGTCATCGGAGAACTGTTCCGCCAGAATATCTTTTGCCCCGTTGATGGCATCTTCCACAGTTTCCACGCCTTTTTCCGCATCTACGAAAGCGGCGGCATATTCTTCCAGCGGCACCAGAAATGCCTGTCCGAAAATGTATTCCGCCAGAGGCGCAAGACCTTTTTCCTTGGCAATGGATGCACGGGTACGGCGTTTGGGGCGGTAAGGACGGTAAATATCCTCGATTTCTGTCTGGGTCATGGCCCCTTCCAGTTTTGCAGAAAGCTCATCGGTCATGGCGCCCTGTTCCGTAATGGCGTTGCGCACCATTTCCCGTTTTTCTTCCAGATTCCGGAGAGCAGTGAGCCGTTCCGCCA
>CATZIM010000226.1 GCA_958420075.1 uncultured Clostridia bacterium
AGCACCTCACCATGGAATCTGCGGGCTTTTTCCCCTTCTCCCATATTGTTGTAAGCAATGGCAAGGTTATTCACCGTATCCGCATAGGAAAGGCTTTCGCCGGAACAATCCCGTTTCAGTATTGCCGCTTTTTTGTAATACTCCACCGCCTTGGCATACATGCCCATGGTGTCGAAGATAACCCCCAGATTGTGCATATCCGATGCGTATTCCATAGTATTGGCGTCGTCATTTTCCAGATATTTCTGCAAAATATTCTTTCCCAATATCAATGCTTTTTTATATTCACCGGCTCCATAGGCCGCCTGCAGTTCCCGCCGCAGTTTACGGACTTCCGCAAAATAAAATCCCATTTTCATACCTCCCCTGCTTCCACAAGCGCCAGGGCTTCCCGAATGGTATCCCATCGGTAGCCTTTCCGCTGCAAAAAGCCGTAAAGCCGTTGTTTTTCTTTCTCATCCAATTCCAGATTGCCCCGTGTTTTTTTCAGTATCCAGCGGGCAGCGTCTTCCGCTTCATTCAAATCTGTTTCCGCCAGCACTTCTTCGGCGATTTTCTCAGAAATGCCTTTCTGCCGCAGTTCCATTTTCAGAGCATAAGCCCCCTTTGGTTTCAGCCGCAGACGTTCTTTCACAAAGCTTTTGGCATAGGCCTTGTCGTCGCAGTATCCATAACGGCAAAGAAAGTCCATGACCTTCTCGATGACCTGTGGTGCAAATTCCTTTTCTGTCAGCTTCCGCCGCAGTTCCGCCTCCGTCCGCATCTTATAGCCCAGATAATGGAGGGCTGTATCCTGTGCCTGTATATAAATCAAGTTATCCTGAATGGTATCATAAGTTTCCTGTGGGATAGGCTCCCCTTCCCGCAGTTTAAAATACAGCACATCCTGTGCAATGAGGGAAAAAGCAAATTCCCCATCAATAAAAATATTTCGTTTCGCAGGATCTTTTTTCTGCGGAATGATGGCTGTCACCAGCATGGCATTCTCTCCTTGCTCTGATTTCATATCTTATTAGTATACTACAAATGACAGGAAAATGCCAAGGCATTCCGTCCATAAAAAAAGCCCTCTGTTTTCACAGAGGGGCTTTGATGTGTTCTTATACGAAAAGATATTTCAATATAAATGCGATTGCCAGTACATACATGAGCCAATGTACTTTCTTTTCTCTTACTTTGCCGGAAACAAGCTGAATCAGCACATAAGAGATAACACCCAGGGCAATGCCTTCGGAAATGGAATACATGAAAGGCATCACGATCATGGCAACGAAAGCAGGAATGGCTTCGCTCATATCGTCGAAATCAATACGGAATACTGTTGTGATCATCATAAACCCAACGACTACCAGCGCAGGTGCTGTGGCAAAAGAAGGAATCGCCAGGAAAATGGGAGAAAGGAACAGTGCTACCGCAAACAGCAGACCAGTTACAACGGAAGTCAGACCAGTTCTGCCCCCTGCCATAACGCCGGAGGAGCTTTCTACATAAGTGCTGACTGTGGATGTACCCAGAACCGCACCCAAGCTTGTACCAACAGCGTCTGCCATCAGTGCGCCGCGGATACGAGGCAGTCTGCCGTTTTCATCCAGCATATCTGCTTTGGAAGCCACACCAATGAGGGTTCCCATGGTGTCAAACAGGTCTACAAACAGGAATGACAGCATAACCGTAATGAAGTTCAAGCCAAGCAAGCCGGAGAAGTCCATCTGCATCAATGTGGGTTTCAGAGAAGGAATACCGAAACCAGCGGAAAAATCAGGCAATACAGAATACATTCCCAGTTCTGGATTGGGCTGATAAATACCAGCCACCTGCAGCAGGATACCCAGCAGCCATGTGCACAGGATACCCAGCAAAATGCCGCCAGGCACTTTTTTAATCATAAAAGCAACAGTCAGGATAATCCCAACGAATGCCAGCAGTGCGCCAATGCCTTCAGACCAGAATCTGCCGTCAGCCAGGGCTGCTTTGAAGGGATAAATGGCTACCAGTGTGGAACCGTCTACCACCAGTTTGGAGTTCTGGAAGCCGATGAAAGCGATAAACAAACCAATACCGCAAGTGATACCAGCTTTCAGGGACATGGGAATACAGTTAAAGATCGCTTCCCGCACATTGGTCAGGGAAAGCACGATGAATATAATCCCTTCCACAAATACTGCCGCCAGTGCCACATGCCAGGTGAAGCCCATCTGCCCTACAACCGTATAGGCAAAAAATGCGTTCAGACCCATACCGGGTGCCAGTGCAAAAGGATAATTGGAAAAGGCAGCCATCATCAGTGTTGCCAGACAGGATGCCAGTGCTGTCGCAGTGAATACCGCGCCGCTGTCCATACCTGCCGATGACAGTACAGACGGGTTTACCGCAAGGATATACGCCATTGTCATAAATGTGGTGATCCCTGCCAATACTTCCGTTTTTACATTGGTATGGTTCTTTGAAAGATGAAACGTTCTCTCCAACAGACCATTCATTGGTAAAATCCTCCTTTTTCTTCTTTACTTTAGAGTTTATTTGCATTATCAGCGTATTAAATTTTTCTAGTCCTGTCAATGATTTTCTTAATGAAATCTTAACGTTTTGCAAAAAAATACAATTTTTTGTTTCCATCCACACCGGACAAATAGCCTTGACAAAAAAACATCGACATTCTAAGATGAAAAGAAAAAACACCTTCAGGAGGTCATTATGCAGAAAAAACAAACCAAAATTGCCGGCATTCTTCTGGTGCTGTGCTGTGTTCTGGCAATCATCATCTTTTTCCAGACCAGACCGGACACCGCTGCCGGTGAAAAACAAATCGCCATTGCAGTTATCCACGGAGATGGCAGTGAAAACACCTTTTCTTATGACACAGACGCGGAATATCTCGGGGAAGTGCTGACGGAAGAAGGGCTCGCGGAAGGCACAGAGGGGCCTTACGGCATGTTTATCACCACCGTTGACGGAGAAACCGCAGACGACAGCAAAGAACAGTGGTGGTGCATCACAAAAGGCGGCGAAATGGTCAATACCGGCGCAGACCAGACCCCCATTCAGGATCAGGACCAATTTGAACTGACATTGAAGGAAGGCTATTGATTTGGCAAAGCAAAACGCCCGTGAACTGGCAATCCTCGGTCTGTTCACCGCCATACTGTTTCTGGGACAAGTCTTTCTGGCAGTGCTGCCCAATATCGAAGTGGTAAGCCTGCTCATCATCCTCTACACCCTGACCTGCGGCAGAAAGGTTTTTCTGGTCATATACGCCTTTGTGCTGCTGGAAGGCTTCTGCTACGGCTTTGGGATATGGTGGTTTAGCTATCTCTACATATGGAGCATACTGGCGCTGCTGGCACATATTTTCCGAAAAAACAGTTCTGTCCTTTTCTGGAGCATCCTTTCGGGGTTCTTCGGTCTGGCTTTCGGCGCCCTCTGCGCCCTGCCTTATCTTGCTGCCGGCGGTATCGGCGCTGCCATTGCTTACTGGACGTCAGGTCTGCTCTTTGACGTGACCCACTGTGTCGGCAATTTCGTTGTCTGTCTGGTGCTGTTCCGCCCTCTGCGCAGCCTGCTTGCATGGCTGTATACGGGACAACATGCCCTCTGAAAACAGGAAGTCTGGATGCTTCCTGTTTTTTTTGCGCAAAAAAACACCTGCTGGATGGTTTATGGCATAAAAAAGGCAATGAGTTTTAGGGGCATCTTCATAAGAAAACAAAGAAAGCCAAAATCCTTATGATGACAAAAGATTTTGGCTTTCTTATTTGTTATGTTTTCTTCTGAAGACAGCCGCCGCAATTCCCCTTTAAGCACTCAAGGAAAAGGAAATCC
>CATZIM010000227.1 GCA_958420075.1 uncultured Clostridia bacterium
TGTATCCGATAAACACCTGATTGGTGAAATCATCGAAATGCACGGGGACAGAGCGTCCATTCAGGTTTATGAAGAAACCTCCGGTCTGGGCCCCGGTGAAGAAGTGGTTTCCACTGGCATGCCCATGAGCGTTGAACTGGGCCCTGGTCTGATTTCCACCATTTATGATGGGATTCAGCGTCCTCTGGAAAAGCTGTATGAAGTCAGCGGCACAAACATTCATAAGGGCGTAGAAGCACCTTCTCTGGACAGAGAAAAGAAATGGAAATTTGAACCCACACGCCAGATCGGCGATGTTGTAGAAGCAGGCGACATCATCGGTAAAGTACAGGAAACAGCGGTAGTAGAATGCCGTATCATGGTTCCTTATGGCGTAAAAGGTACCATCAAAGAAATCTATATCGGTGAGTTTACCGTAGAAGAAACCGTTTGTATCATTACAGACGAAAAGGGCAAAGACATCGAAGTAACGATGATGCAGAAATGGCCCGTTCGTAAGGAACGTCCTTACAAAGTTAAAGAAACGCCCGACTCTCTGCTGGTAACAGGGCAGCGTGTTATCGACACATTCTTCCCCATTACCAAAGGCGGTGTTGCAGCCATCCCCGGCCCCTTCGGCAGCGGTAAGACTGTAACACAGCATCAGCTGGCAAAATGGGCTGACGCCGATATCGTTGTTTACATCGGCTGCGGCGAACGTGGGAACGAAATGACAGACGTACTGAATGAATTCCCCGAACTGAAAGACCCTCGTACCGGCGAATCTCTGATGCAGAGAACCGTACTGATTGCAAACACTTCCGATATGCCCGTTGCGGCTCGTGAAGCGTCCATTTATACAGGTATCACCATTGCGGAATTCTTCCGTGACATGGGTTACAGCGTTGCGCTGATGGCTGACTCTACATCCCGTTGGGCAGAAGCCCTTCGTGAAATGTCCGGTCGTCTGGAAGAAATGCCCGGTGAAGAAGGTTACCCCGCTTATCTGGGTTCCCGTCTGGCACAGTTCTATGAAAGAGCAGGCCGCGTTGTCTGCTTGGGTTCTGACGGCAGAATGGGTACACTGACAGCCATCGGTGCCGTATCTCCTCCCGGTGGTGACACATCCGAACCCGTATCTCAGGCAACACTGCGTATTGTCAAAGTGTTCTGGGGTCTGGATTCCTCTCTGGCGTATAAACGTCATTTCCCTGCTATCAACTGGCTGACCAGCTACTCCCTGTATCAGGATAAAGTAGACGCATGGGCAGACAAAAACGTTGATGTGCATTTCTCCGAACAGCGTACACTGGCAATGCGCCTGCTGCAGACCGAAGCAGAACTGCAGGAAATCGTACAGCTGGTCGGCGTGGATTCCCTGTCTCACAGTGACAGACTGATTCTGGAAACTTCTCGTTCCATTCGTGAAGACTTCCTGCATCAGAACTCTTTCCACGAAGTAGATACCTATACTTCTCTGCATAAACAGTATCGTATGCTGAAACTGATTCTGACATTCTACGCAGAAGCAGGCGAAGCCATCAAACAGGGCGTGCCTATCCAGAAGATCACAAAACTGGATGTAGTAGAAAGAATCGGCCGTGCGAAATATGTAGAAGAAGCAAACGTAGATAAGAGCTACGATGAAATCGAAGCTGATATCAAAAATGAAGTAAAAGATCTGATCGCAAAGGGGGCTGATGAATTATGATAAAGGAATATCGTTCCATTCAGGAAGTCGCAGGCCCTCTGATGGTTGTTTCCGGCGTAGAAGGCGTAAAATACGATGAACTGGGCGAAATTGAATTGTCCAATGGTGAAGTCAGAAGATGTAAGGTTCTGGAAGTAAACGGCGATACCGCTCTGGTACAGCTGTTCGAAAGCGCAACAGGTATCAACCTGTCCGACAGTAAAGTTCGTTTCCTGGGCAAGAGCTTGGACTTCGGCGTATCTCCTGACATTCTGGGCCGTGTATTCAGTGGCATGGGTAAACCCATCGACAATGGCCCCGACATCATTCCTGAAAAACGTCTGGACATCAACGGCGCACCTTTGAACCCCGCAGCAAGAGAATACCCTGCGGAATTCATTCAGACAGGTGTTTCCGCTATCGACGGTCTGAACACACTGGTTCGTGGTCAGAAACTGCCTATCTTCTCCGGTTCCGGTCTGCCTCACGCAAATCTGGCAGTACAGATCGCAAGACAGGCGAAAGTTCGCGGTACCGATTCCAAATTCGCTGTAGTATTTGCGGCCATCGGTATTACATTCGAAGATGCTGAATTCTTCATCAATGACTTTAAGCAGACAGGCGCCATTGACCGTTCTGTCGTATTCGTAAACCTGGCAAATGACCCTGCCGTAGAACGTGTATGTACTCCTCGTATGGCACTGACTGCTGCGGAATATCTGGCATTTGAACAGGGTATGCACGTACTGGTTATCCTGACAGATATCACAAACTATGCAGAAGCCCTTCGTGAAGTATCTGCGGCGAAGAAGGAAGTTCCCGGCCGTCGTGGTTACCCCGGTTATCTGTATACTGACTTGGCTACCATGTATGAACGTGCAGGCCGTATCAAAGGCAAACCCGGCTCCATCACCATGATCCCTATTCTGACCATGCCTGAAGATGATAAGACCCATCCTATCCCTGACTTGACAGGGTATATCACAGAAGGTCAGATCATCCTGAGCCGTGACCTGTATAAAAAAGGCATCCAGCCTCCCATCGACGTTCTGCCTTCCCTGTCCCGTCTGAAAGATAAAGGTATCGGGAAAGACAAAACTCGTGAAGACCATGCCGATACTATGAACCAGCTCTTTGCGGCATATTCTCGCGGGAAAGACGCAAAAGAACTGATGGCAATTCTGGGTGAAAGCGCATTGTCCGATATCGACCTGATGTATGCGAAATTCGCCGATGAATTTGAAAAACAGTATGTTTCTCAGGGATTCCGTACAGACAGAACCATTGAACAGACACTGGATACTGGCTGGAAACTGCTGCGTATGCTGCCTAAGAGCGAACTGAAACGTATTCGTGACGAATATCTGGAAAAATATCTGGCGGACGAGGAGTGATGCATTGTGGCTAAATTGAATGTCAATCCTACCCGAATGGAAATGACAAGGCTCAAACGTCAACTCAAAACCGCGACCAGAGGTCATAAGCTGCTGAAAGATAAACTGGACGAACTGATGAAACAGTTTCTGGAAATTGTGCGGGAAAACAAACGCCTCCGTGAACAGGCGGAAGCAGCTTTGGAAAGCGCATACCAGAACTTCATCATCGCCAGAGCCGTTATGAGCGAAAGCACATTGGCGGAAGCGCTGATGATTCCCCAGCAGTCCGTAGCGGTCAAAGTAAAGAACCGCAACATCATGAGCGTAAACGTACCTGTGTTTGACTTCCAGAAAGAGGAAGGCAGCGGGGATATTTATCCCTATGGTACAGCATTTACCTCCGGGGAACTGGACAGCGCTATGAATTCTTTTTCCGATGCCATGGAGCCTCTGCTGCGTCTTGCAGAAAGTGAAAAGACAGCACAGCTTTTGGCACAGGAAATCGAACGTACTCGCCGTCGTGTAAACGCACTGGAAAACGTAATGATTCCCAATTATCAGGAAACCATTAAGTTTATTGCCATGAAGCTGGAGGAAAACGAAAGAGCCAGCACCACACGACTGATGAAAGTGAAAGATATGGTTTTGAAGAAAACCATCGAGGAAAAGAGAAAACAGGACGAAGCGGCACACGCCTGAGCCTGATTTTCATTGGATCTGTGGATAAATGGGTAAAACCTTTTCGGTTTTACCCATTTTTTGC
>CATZIM010000228.1 GCA_958420075.1 uncultured Clostridia bacterium
GGATGGAAAAAACAAGATTTGTTGAAAACGGAGGAAGAAACATGTTAGTGAATTTGAATGATGTATTGCGTCCTGCAAGAGCAGGGAAATATGGCGTTGGACTTTTCAATGCGGTGAATCTGGAAATGGCAAAAGGTGTTTTGCAGGCAGCAGAAGAAAACCAGTGTCCTGTCATCATTGGGACAGCGGAAGTACTGCTGAATACAGCTACATTGGAAGAAACAGCAGATATGCTCCTGCCTATGGCAAAACGAGCATCTGTGCCAGTGGTACTGCATTTTGACCATGGTTTGACCCACGAATTGTGTGTGAAAGCATTGGAACTGGGATTCACTTCCATTATGTATGACTGCTCTACAGATACATACGAAGATAATCTGAAGAAAGTGAAAGAAATGGCAGACATTGCCCATGGCTATGGTGCAACACTGGAAGCGGAACTGGGACATGTAGGGGAAGCGGCTGGACACGATCCCTCTGCTTTTTATACAGACCCTGCACAGGCATTGGAATTTGTTCAGCATACAGGCTGTGATGCCCTTGCCATTGCAGTAGGCACAGCCCATGGGGCTTATAAATTTCCTCCAAAACTGGATTTTGCACGTATCGAAACCATTGCGGCGCAGATGGATACACCTCTGGTGCTTCATGGCGGTTCCGGTTTGACAGATGAAGATTTCCGTCATGCCATTGCCAGCGGCATCAGCAAGATCAACATTTTTACAGATATCAATGTAGCATATGCGGAAGGTGCCAAAAAAGCATTGGCAGCAGGCGCTGTTTCCGCAACAGATATGTTCCCTTATCTGGTGGAAGCTGTAAAAGAAGCTACTGATAAAAAAATGAAACTGTTTTCTATGAAATAAAAAGAAATAAAAAAAGAGCAGTCCTAAAGTAGGATTGCTCTTTTTGTTTATGAAACAATCAGGTAGAAATTAAGAATTGCTCTTTTGGGCCAATTTTACAAAGTGGTAACTTTCCAAAATCTGAAAATATTTGGCAATACGGGGATAGAGGGGTTCTGCCTCTTTTCCGAATTCAGCCTTTACTTCCAGTGCCAGATCCGCAACGCTTTTCTGTCCATCCATGCGGGGCCAGAGAAAACTGCCCATGGTATCCAGATGAACCTGTGTGTATTTCGGTTTTTTGAATACCTTCTGTGCGATGCTGTGGAACAGGCCGCTGTTTTCTACCATCAGGGTTACGACTCCATCCTCTGCTGTTTGCCAATTCTCGATGTTATGGGATGGAATCATATCCAGATAATTGATTTGTGGTGTTTCTTTTTTCTTTTTCATGCTTATTTCTTCACCCTGTTTTTACCCCAAAGGGAGGATTTCAACAGTGTCAGAATGATCAGAGCCAGTACAACAATGCTGCCGATTACGCCCAGGCTGAAGCCTTTCAGGATGCTGGAAGGATCGATTGTGAATACTGCCAGAATTGCCAGTGCGATACCAACCAGACCTTCGCCGGCGATCATACCAGCGCAGTACAGAGTACCGTCGTTGAGCTGTGCGTCTTTTGTTTTCTGGTCTACGTTCTTTCTTCTGTTCATCAGCAGATTGATGATACCGCCAATCATGATACATGCATTCAGCTGAACGGGAAGATACAGACCAACAGCAAAAGGCATTACAGGTACACCAACGATTTCAATGCCAATAGCAATGAATACGCCGATGAATACCAGAGACCAAGGCAGGTCGCCGCCCATGATACCTTCTACGATCATTTTCATCAGTGTTGCCTGAGGCGCAGGGATTTCTGCTGTGCCGTAGCCCCATGCTTTGTGCAGCAGGTACAGAACGCCGCCAATAGCCAGGGAAGAAGCCAGGATACCGATCAATTCACCGATCTGCTGTTTTTTAGGTGTTGCACCCAGCAGGTAACCTGTTTTCAAGTCCTGAGAAGTGTCACCAGCCAGAGCTGCGATAACACAGATAACGGAACCGATGGCAATGGCGCCTGTCATACCTTCGATACCTGTCATGCCCATGGATTTGAGCAGCAGTGTTGCAATCAGCAGTGTTGCGATTGCCATACCGGAAACAGGGTTGTTGGAGCTACCTACCAGACCAACCATACGAGCGGAAACGGTTGCAAAGAAGAAACCGAATACAACGATCATGATTGCGCCTGCCAGGTTAACAGGGATTGCAGGGAACAGCCAGATAACCAGAGCAACAGCAGCGATGCTGATCAGGATGACATTCATAGGCAGATCCTGATCTGTACGTGCTGTGCCGTATGCGCCGCTGTTTTTCAGACCCTTCATTGCCTGCGCGAAAGTACGGCAGATCAGAGGGAAAGATTTGATCAGGCTGATCAGACCACCAGTAGCGATGGCACCTGCACCGATGTAACGCACATAGCTGCCCCAAATGCCGCTAGGGCCGCTTTCTGCAAAGATCTGTGCGATTGTTGTGGTACCGGGATACATAACAATGTCGCTGCCGAACAGCAGAATGATAGGGATCAGTACACACCAGCCGAACAGACCACCTACGAACATGTAGGAGGAAATTCTGGGGCCTACAATGTAACCAACACCAATCAGCGCAGGGTAAATCTGGGTACCAATCTGACCGCCCAGACTTTTGAATGTGTAGTTGATTTCACTGGGAACCAGTTTCAAGCCGTCTACAATGAATTTGAAGATAGCTGCGAAGCCCATGCCTTTGAATACGGTGGAAGCGTTGGAACCGCCTTCTTCACCAGCCAGCAGTACGTCTGCACATGCTGTACCTTCGGGGTAGGGCAGAGTTGCGTGTTCCTTTACGATCAGCGCGTTACGCAGGGGTACCATGAACATAACGCCCAGGATACCACCGCAAAGTGCGATGACAGTAATTTCAATAAGGCCGGGGTTTTCCCCTTTGCCTTCAGCTGCCCACAGGAACAGAGCAGGCAGAGTAAAAATTGCACCGGCTGCCAGGGATTCACCGGCAGAACCGATTGTCTGTACGATATTGCTTTCCAGAATGGAGTTTTTCTTCATGATGATACGGATGATCGCCATGGAGATAACTGCCGCAGGGATGGAAGCAGATACAGTCAGACCAACGCGAAGACCTAAGTATGCATTTGCCGCACCAAAGATAATCGCCAACAGGACACCAACGATAACAGATGTCACTGTGATTTCCGGGGTTACTTTCTCCGCCGGAATGTAAGGTTTGAAATCTTTGTTTTCGTTTATGTTTCTCTTCCTTCTTTATGATTCTTTTTGATTGGCCAACAAGTACCAGTATAGTATAAAAAGATATGTATGACAAGTGTTTTATGCATATTTTTATGAGTTTTTCTGTGGAATTATCGTAATTTCCATTTATTTACAGCTGATTTTTTGAAAGTTTTTATGTAAATTGCATATAAATAAATACTTTTTGTCATGAGAATGATGGAATTACAGGGCTTTTTCGTGAATGGAAATGAAAAAATAGACAATAAATATGAATGTATATGAAAATGCATGTTTGCATAAAAACGCATAATACAAAAGTGTGAAGATTTGCTGTGAATCAGAAGCGAAAATCCCTGTTTTCGTGTAAGAATATGAAAAATAGCAAGGGAAAGTTAATCCCATTGGGAGTTGCTATATCAGACATTCACAAAAAAGGAAGTGTGCAGTTTAGGGGCATCCTCATAAGAAAACAAAAAGCTGAAATTCTTATATATAAAAGAATTTCAGCTTTCTTATTGTACGCCGAATAGGTGTGACAAAACCCCCAGTTCAACTGGGGGTAGGTAAAAATACTTTAGTCTAAGCAAGAAACCTCCTGCGCTATAAT
>CATZIM010000229.1 GCA_958420075.1 uncultured Clostridia bacterium
GCTGATTTTTCTGGAACTGGTATGTATCTTCCTGTAAGGTCAGTTCTTCTTCCATACCGCTTTGTTTTGCAATGTACGTGGGATCATTGGACTGGAGGAACCAAAGGGATTCCGTCTTTATTTCTGGTGGAGAGAAGTCGTGTCTGCTTTTATGCTCATGAATATATTTTTCAAAATAACATTCTACCGTAACCGTGTCACCATCAGTTTTGGCTTCGGCGTGATTTAGATCCATCCCTTCCGGCATAGAAGTAGGGAAATACATTTCTTCCGGTTTGGTTTCTGCCAAGAGGGTGGTTACTTCCTGCCTGTCTGCATCTGAAAGTTCTTTCCATACGGTTTCAGCTGGATTAGATTTTAGAAATAAGCAGATCACACCCACAAGAATGACAACCAAAAGCCCCCCTTTTTTCAATAAACGCAAAGCAAAGCCCCCCCTTTTCGTTATGTATCAAAAATTGCTTTATAATTACAGTAGAGTTTAGCACCTTTTTACAGGAAAAACAACAATAGAACGAAATGTTACTATTTTTTTAAGAAAACACAAAAGGAATTGTATGCTATATACAAAAAATGAAATCTATTGTAGAATATAGAAAACCCAAATCAGAAAGGGGCTGGAATACAGACAGCAGCTTGTTATTGAAAAAGGCATAGATGAAAAGGGGGATATTTATGGAAGAAAGATATGATGAAAAGAATCAGGATACCCGTGTGGACGACGCACAAATGCCGGATATCCTAAAGGACGGGAATATTTTGGCAAGAGAATCTGAGAAGAAAGAACATGCAGAAGTTCTGGGAAAATGGCTGTGGATATTGTTCTGGCTGATCATTCCAAGTGCCATCGCAGGTATTTTGAGCAATGAAAATCTCTTTGGCAAGGAGTCAGGTGTTTATCTTTTTGGAATCGTCTTGTCTATGGTTGTAGGAATTTTGTATGGTGTCATCCTGATTCCCATGAAAAGTGTAGAAGAAAAATACCGGATGGCTGGTATATTCAGCATTTTAGCAGCGGTGTTAGCCATGGCATTGGAAGTGATTCAGGTGGAAAATCCGCTGATGGTTCTTGTTATTGGACTGCCGACACTGATTTTGGGACTGGTAGCGAAATATTATGAATTCCATAGCCATGCGGCAGTGCTGCGGGATTTTGATTTGGCGTTCTCTCAAAAGTGGCTGACACTGTGGAAATGGTATTGTGTAGTCATTGTGGGGATGATTGCAAGTGCATTGGTTGTCTTAATTTCCTTTTTGCTGGCAGCGATCCTCATTTTGGCCTTTACTTTTGGTACCATTGTGATTGCCATTGTGCAGCTGGTTTATCTGTATAAGATGGCAAAACTGTTCCGTCAATATGCATAAACAAAAAGAATGGAGTTAAGGAGCATCTTCATAAGAAAACAAAGAAAGCTGAGATCCTTGTCATATAAAGGATTTCAGCTTTTTTTACTGAGATATTATTTGAAATGTTTTCTTCTGAGGACAGCTGTCCAAATTCCCCATTCTTTTTTTGTTGCAAATAGATAACAAATATTACACGAATATATCAAAAGGTATACAGATTTCTTAAAACAGCAGACAAAAAATGGGTTTCTGCTATACTAAGTTTAGAAGCGAATAGACAGGAACAGAAAAGGAGGGGCATGTGTGAAAAAGGGGATTTGTATTTTGCTGAGCAGTGCCTTGCTGATGGGAACAGTGCCTGTATATGGAGATGTGCCGGAAGTGGAACAGGTGACACATACCTATCGGGCAGAAGTTGGCACAAAGAATTTCTATAAGGACGATGTTTTACAGCCTTTGGATACGGAAATCTATATTAAAGACGGTTATGTGATGCTGCCGGTGCGGACGTTCTTTACGGCAGTAGACGAAAATGCCCAGATCATATGGGATCGGGAAAAACAAGCAGCAACGGTATGGATGGGGGAATATCGTATCCTGTTGGATGTACCGAAAAACAAAATACAGGTAGAGTATGGAACAATAAATGTATCGGGCAAACTGGAAGTGAAAGATGGTCGTTTATTTGTGCCTCTGCGGAACTGGCAGGAAATCCTGACACGCTGCAACTATGAAATGGATGAGAACAGCATCGTCTGGGACAGTGAAAAAGGCGAAGCCATTGTTAAAGTTGGTGAACATGTCATCAACAGGGATGAGGAGTTGGCAAAGACAGAGATCACAGGGGAAGGACAGAAACCCATCTATCTGGTGGAACCAACAGAACAATATGATTTTATCTGGAATGCAGGAGATGGTTATTTCATTGCAGAAAATTATAGCGATGAGAATGACCAGATCATTTTTGACAGTACTGGAAAGGGGCTTGCCACATTTGCGCCTGGAACAGCGCATCATGTTGGATATTTGGGAGAAGATCGTTTCTGTGTCTATGATTATGAAGAGAAAGAACGCCCGGCATATGTTGTGGATGCCAAAGGAAACAGGTTGTTTTCCGCAGACTATGACCAGATTTGGCCGTATGCCCAAGGATTGGCATTGGTTCGGGAAAAAACGGAAAATGGCTATCGGTATGGATATATAGATACAGAAGGAAATTTGCGAATTCCCATGAAATATGGTTCGGCAAGATCTTTTTCAGAAGGACTGGCACCAGTATCCATGAGTGAATCCGGTATCGGGCAATATGGCTTCATTGACACAGAAGGAAATGTAGTCATCGAGCCAAAATACCGCTCCGCAGATCCTTTCAAAGAAGGATTGGCGCATGTGCAGGCGATTTCTGGGGAAGGCTTCATCAACCATGAGGGAGAAGAAGTGATTCCTCCTCGGTATGGTTTTGTCAGTGATTTCCAAAATGGCACCGCTTTTGCCGTTACAAAAGATCAGAAGCAGATCATTGTCATTGATAAAAACGGAAAAGAAATCAGAAAATTGTTGGAATCAACAGAGGAATTATCTTATTTTTATTTTCCAGAAGGTGATTTGCTGGAAGTAGATTATCCGCAGGAATATGGTGGTGTTGATCGATACTATGACAAAAACGGAGAAATCTCCAGAGAAACATATGAACTGCAGTCAGTTTTTTCAGAAGGGCTGTCTGCGGTGCTTGATAAAGAAACAGGGAAATACGGCTATGCTGATGAAGCAGGTAACATGGTCATTTCTCCTATGTTTGATGAAGCAGAAAGATTCTCGAATGGATATGCGGTAGTAAAACAGATGATTCAAAATGAAAATGGCACAAGAACCGTAAAAGTAGGGGTTATCAAAAATCCTTTGATGAAATGATATATGAAGGGGGAATTTTACATGAAAAAAGGGTTTTGTATTTTGCTGGGTGGTGCATTGCTTTTGACAGGGACAGTACCGGCATGGGCGAAGGAAGAACGATTGCTGCAAGAACCCCATGTATATCGTGGGGTAGTTGGTACCACGAATTTTTACAAAGATGATGTCCTGCAGTCTTTGGATACGGAAATCTATCTGAAAGACGGCTATGTGATGCTGCCCTTACGAACATTTTTTACATCCATCAATCCGGATGCGCAAATCTATTGGAATGGTGCAGACCAGCAGGCAGGGGTGCTTCTGGGAGAAAGTTCTGTATTTTTGTATGTGAAAGAAAATAAGATGGTTGTCAATCGCAGAGAACAGCCTGTGGTGGGACAGATGGAAGTGAAAAACGGTCGTCTGTTCATTCCTTTGCGGAACTGGCTCACCATATTGAATCAATGTGGATATCAGTTGACAGATGCAGACCTGCAGTGGGACAGTGCCAAACAGGAAGTGACTGTAACCGTCCGGGAAAATCAGATTATATATG
>CATZIM010000230.1 GCA_958420075.1 uncultured Clostridia bacterium
AAAATGGCGTGATTTGAATGTGGCAGATGAAACAAAAGGCTTCCAAAATAGTGGGCTGATCAGTTTTAACGGCAAATCTGATTTTGAAAAAACATCCTGTTTTGGCAAAGAAGGCTACTGGATACGTATACAAGACATTTTTAACGGCTATGACCATATGCCGAAAACAGATCTGCCTTTTGCAGAGGGATTTTTTATAAATAGCGTAAAGGCATGGACACTGCGCACCAATGTAGAAGAATCTCTCACTTATGAGGATTTTTCTGCTGTACCGGAATTCCAACTGCTGCATCGTCCTATTTTTGACGCACAGGTTTGGGTAAATGAAACAGGTAATTTATCAAAAGCAGAGCAAAACAGTCTGCAAAAAGAGGGAAGACTTCGCTATGTTACCCAAAATCAAAACAGTACCGAAACCTGGGTTCTTTGGGAACAGACAGAGAGTTTCTATGAAAATCCAAAAGATGGAAGAAAATATACTTTGGATAAGGCGAATGGGATCTTGCGCTTTTCTGCAGGCACCAATTATCGCTTGCCGCCACCTGGCGTTGCCAATGGTATTTATATGAATATGCGTATTGGCGGCGGAGAAGAAGGAAATCTACAGAAGGGTGCCGTTACAGGCACAGAACTGAATTATGGTTTTATCAATCAGGTTTGGAACCCTGTTGGTTTTTCTGGCGGATGCAACAAGGAAACACCGGATGAAGCCATGGAACGAACTGCCGCTGCCTATAAGCATCATCATCGCGCAGTTACTGCCGCAGACTATGAGAAATTGGCAAAAGAAGCATCCAGAATGGTTTATCGCGCTTTCTGCTTTACTGGAAGAATGGCAGACGGCAGCAGAAAAAGCGGATACATCACACTGGTAATTCTGCAAAAAGATTACGAAAAAAGTCATTATTACTTTCATTCTTTAAGAGATATCATTATGGAATATATGAAAGATAAAGTCTTTGAAAATTTGCTGACACAAAATCGTTTGCAAATTGTTTCACCTGACTTTATCGAAATACAGGTGGGAGCGGAAGTGAAAGTTCAGGATTTCAACGAAATTTTCCAATGTAAACGTCAGATTACACAGAAGCTGAATGCATTTTTCAATCCCATTTCCGGTAATTTCACTGGCAACGGTTTCTCTGTAGGTGTTCTGCCAAACAGAAGTCAGATCGAAACCGTCATTAAATCCATTCCGTCTGTGAAAGAGATCAGCAACCTGGTAATTTCCGGGAATCTTTATCGCGGCGGCGAGGTGATTGAACTGAATATGGAAGAAATGCGGAAATATCCTTTTGCACTTCCTATGGATGGGAAACACCGAATTTTTGTAACCACAGAATAAGGAGGCTTTGGTATGCTGACTGAAATCAGTTTGGATACGATTGGCTTTGAAGAAATCGTCAAAAAAGCCAGAAGTCAGATAGCGGAAATCTATCCCCAGTGGACAGATTACAACTATCATGATCCAGGTATCACCATTTTGGAATTATTTGCTTTCTTGAAAGAAGCACAACAATTTTATATCGACCAAACAAATGACAGCATGCGTAAAAAGTTTTTGCAACTGATCGGGGTTGTTCCAATGAATCGTCATGCTGCCCAAACAACAGTAAAGCTCTTATCAGAACAACCAATTACCATTCCCGCTGGCACCAAGTTTACCATAAATGGATTATGTTTTGAAAATAATGCGCTTGAGCATATCCCTGGTGATATTTTACAGGATGCCATTGTAAAGCCAAAGTATGGTGATACGTTCTGTTTTCACTTTGATCATACAGAAAAACACGGAAATATGGTTCTATATCCCTTCGGGAAAAACACAGAAAGCGGTAACCAGTTCTTGCTTGCACTAAAAGAACCTCTGGAAAAAGAGAAAAATTATCGGTTGTCCATTGCGTTGGACGATCATTACAGTGTAGAAAGAAATCCGGTGAACAATCCTTCTGACTTTGTACCGCTTTCCCACATTCACATGAGTTATTTCAATGGCACAAAAGATGTGGAGATATCAGTTGAAGATGGAACATTAGGCTTTATTCGCAGTGGAGAAATTACCTTTTCCATTTCCAATGATATGGCATATACCTTAGAAGAAGGCATTGGTGGATATTTCCTGAAATTTACGCTTAAACGTGATGAATTTGATGTTTCCCCAGCTATTATAGAGATTAGCTTTCAAGATATCCCATTGGTACAAAAAGATACAAAAGCCATTTTTCTGGAGATGGAACAGGCGAAAGTATGGAAAAAAGAAAATATCCTAACTGATTACTATGCTTGGAATCAGGAAAATGGCTGCTACATAGAAACGAACCCTGAAACTGCAGTCAGAGCTGCATTGTACGAACAGGATTTTTACGGGCTGCGCATACTTGCTAAAGGGAACGGATTGCCGAACCAGTATTATGAAATAAAACAAAGGGGACTTCTGGCTGATTCCTTTGAGATTCTTGTTGGAAGCATGCGTGATGAGGGATACTTCCGTCAGTGGATAAAGGTAGCGGATTTTGATGCTTCTGGTCCCGACGACTGTCATTATATTGTAGATGAAAAAAATAACTGTATTCTTTTTGGTGACGGCATCAGAGGACGAATGCCGGAATCTGAAATCAGAATTGTTTCTTGTAGTTTTTCTGCTGGAAATGATGGAAATATCAAAGCAGGGCAAAAAATTGATATCTCCACTGATTTGTCTACAATTGAAGCAGAACATATACAAGATGCGTGGGGTGGAAGAGGCCCGGAAGAGATGGAAGAAGCCTTTGCCAGAGCACGCAGGATTCTTCATAATGATGAACGAGCAATCAGTGCCGTAGATTACGAAAAACTGGTCATGGAAACACCCGGTCTGCGGATTTGGGACTGCAAAGTATTGGATCCATCCGGTTTTCATGACGCCACGTATGGCAATGAAGTGCGTATTGTGGTAAGACCTTTTTCAGAAAATGGATATGCCCCTTTATCAGACGCATATCAGAAGAATATTTATCAGCGGCTTATGCGGCAACGTTTGATCGGAACAAGTATAAAACTCTATTCTCCGGTCTATATCGAAGCGGAAGTTTATACAGAACTTCGCATCAAACCACAGTACCTGCACGCAGAAAAAAGTGTAGAAAATGCTGTCAGACAGTTTTTTTCCAAACTGAATGGTTTTGGACCCACCATCAGTTACAGTGCTTTGTTTGCCTGTATTGATGGGTTGGAAGAAGTTCTGGAAATCTACATGCTTTATGTGGATGCCAGAGGCGGCAGAATTTCCAGAAACAAAAATGGAGATGTCATGCTTCCTCCACTTGGCGTATTGTTGCTGAAAAAAGTCGATTGTATTGTAATTCGTTAACAGGACAGGTGACAAAATGAAATATTTTGTTTTTAATAAACCTATGGACTACCAAAGAGGATACCTGGAAAACCTTGTTTGTACTGAACATGGGATTCAACTGTTGAAAGTCGGACAAAAAGGTGTGTTCTTTTCAAGAGTCTTGGACAGCAGCGAAAAAGAAATGACATGGCATAGAATGACCTGTGCAATACCGGTATTCAGAACAGGCGTTCATTTTTGGATCTATAGTGCCGAAACAACAACAATAAACTGGAATGGCACAGTCACACCAATTGATCAGATTTTGTATGCTCAGCTGCCTGCCGCAGAAAAAAGAAATATATTGAAACCTTTTCTGAAAAAAGAATTCCTTAATGAAACAGACGTGCTGCTGCATGATATCAAGGGCAGATATATCTGGTTTTGTATAGAGATTTATTCTGGTCAGGAAGAAA
>CATZIM010000231.1 GCA_958420075.1 uncultured Clostridia bacterium
TAAGCGGCAGTGATGGTGAACTGACCACCGGCGGCAGAAAGACCTGCCAGAAGAAGTGTGCCCAGCTGCACCCAAGTTATAGGGTGGAAATCGAAAATCAGGAAGGGCAGCAGCACCACGCAGGAGAATGCCGAGAAGAAGAACACGATAAATGGCCCGGCAATGCCCTGCTGTCCCAGAGAGCGGACGTATGTATACGCAAGACCTGCGCCAAGACCACCCATAAGCCCGATGAGAGCAGGAATGAGATTCATATTGCCTGTGGGTTTGACAATGAACAGAACACCGATGAAAGCGGTGATGATGGACAATGTCTGGAAGCGATTAGGCTTTTCTTTCAGCAGGAAGATGGCAAAGATCACTGCGAAGAAGGGTGACATCTTATTGAGCATGGAGGCATCTGCCAGCACCAGATGGTCTACGGCGTAGAAGTTACAGAGGACACCGACAGTGCCGAAGAACGCACGCCAGAACAGATGGCGTTTTGCTTTGGGTGTGAAAGTTACTTTTGGGCGTTCCCGATACAAAATCACAGCGGCAAAGATCAGTGCCACGAAATTACGGAAAAAACTTTTCTGCATGGAAGGCAGATCACCGGAAAGCCGCACAAATAGATTCATCAAAGCGAAAAAGAAGGATGATGCGGTGATGCACAAAATCCCCTTTTGTTTTTGTGTCATAATAAAACTCCTTTCAGAAAAAATTGCACGGGGTTTATTATACGACGGTTTTTCGGGAAAGAAAAGAGAAAATGCGGCTTTTTCCAAAAAAAGAACAGCAAGATACCTTTCAAAGGGATACTTGCTGTCTGATTTGGTTTTATTCGCCGTGGATGGCTTTTCTGCGGGCTTCGGCTTCCGCTTTGGAGAAGGGGCAGCCGCAGTAATCCTGACGGTAGAGATGGTACTGTTCTGACAGTTCGCAGGAGCGTTTATAGCCGTTTTTCTTTTTGAAATCGGAAAAGAGATAAGGAACGCCGTAAGTTTCCGCCAGTTCTTTGCCGATGGCATTGAGCACCTGTGCGTTTTTATGGGGGCTGATGGAAAGGGTGGTGGTGAAGTAATCAAAGCCGCCAGCCTTTGCCGCTTCCGCTGTCTTTTTCAGACGCAGGGTATAGCAGTCGAAGCAGCGCTGTCCCCCTTCCGGTTCCTGTTCTCTGCCTTTTGCCATGGCGAAAAAGGTTTCCGGGTCATATTCCCCAACAATGCAGGACACTTCGCCTTCCAAAGGCATCTGGGCAATGAGTTTCTGCTGTTCTTCCGCACGGTGGGTGAATTCCGCCGCAGGGGAGATATTAGGGTTATAGTAATAAACGGTAATATCAAAGTAATGGGAGAGGTACTCCAATACATAAGAAGAACAGGGGCCGCAGCAGCTATGAAGCAGCAGACGAGGACGACGTTCTTCCTTTTCTATGGTCTTTAACGTGCGTTCCAGCACGATCTGATAATTCTCTTTTTGCAAGATAAACACCTCGTTTCTATCTCAAACAGTGTAACAGGTAGAAAAGAAAATGTAAAGAAGTGTGATGTATTTAAAAAAGAACAAAAATAGTTCACAAAATTGCGATTTTTTGAGATGGTGAAATCAAAAAACAGTCATGAAATTTTAACAGAATTTTAGCGGCGTTTTATACAAAATGTCACTTGCACCCAAAATGCAATGGGAAAGAACGGAGAAAAGCGGGAAAGGGGTTGTGCAAATAGGAGAAGGGAAAAAAGCAATAAAAAAAGGCGGGAAACCGCCGGAAATTCAAGGAAAAAGGGTTGACAGCCAGTTTTAGATGTGGTAAAATATCTCACACATTGGCAAACAAGCACACATATCCATGATTTATGGTCAGTATAGCATAGGGAAATGCAAAATTCAACATTTTTTTGCAGAACCTGGCAGGAACCTTGAAATACAGGGGATTTCTGACACATAAGGATTGCGCTTTGTTTGGAATCATTGGCTTTTAATATGGTGAACGGGAGGCTGTATGGCAAACTGTTCAAAAGTTGCATTAGAATTTCTTAGATAAAAGAGGCTTTTGTCACGACCACTGATCAAAGGTGGTGCAGGCAAAGGTCTAGCTTTGTTTGGGCAATTCTAAATTTTTTGCGCAAAAGCAGAAAATTTCTGCAAAAAGCAGCTGCCATGGACGCCTGATAGAGAGAAACGACAGGTCGTTTTTCTGTATCAAGTGTCCGTAGGGCAGTGGTAATGTCGGTGTGATAGATAAATTCGAGAGGTGACAAGATGGAAAAAAACAGAATTCATGCACTCCGTTTTGGCGACACGACACGAATGAGCTATTCCAAAATCAACGAAGTTTTGGATATGCCCAATCTGATCGAGGTGCAGAAGGACAGTTACCAGTGGTTTTTGAAGGAAGGTTTGAAGGAAGTATTTGAAGATATTTCCCCCATCACAGACTTCAGCGGCAATCTGGTGCTGGAATTCATTGATTTTACATTGGATTCCGAACCCAAATTCTCCATTGAAGAATGTAAGGAACGTGATGCCACCTATGCGGCAGCATTGAAAGTAAAAGCAAGACTGTATAACAGAGAATTGGACGAACTGAAGGAACAGGAAATCTTTATGGGTGATTTCCCTCTGATGACAGAAACAGGTACCTTCATCATCAACGGTGCAGAACGTGTTATCGTCAGCCAGTTGGTTCGTTCCCCCGGCATTTACTATGCTTCTGATTTTGACAAAGTTGGGAAAAAGCTGCTTTCCGCAACTGTTATCCCCAACAGAGGCGCTTGGCTGGAATATGAAACAGACTCCAACGACGTATTCTATGTAAGAGTTGACCGTACCAGAAAAGTTCCCGTAACTGTTCTGATTCGTGCACTGGGCATTGGCTCCGATGCGGAAATCATTGACCTGTTCGGCGAAGAACCCAAGATTCTGGCAACACTGGAAAAAGACGTTTCCAAATCTTACGAAGAAGGTCTGATCGAAATCTATAAAAAGCTGCGTCCCGGCGAACCTCCCACAGTGGAAAGTTCCGAATCCCTGCTGCGCGGCATGTTCTTCGATCCCAAACGTTATGACCTGGCAAAAGTAGGCCGTTACAAATTCAACAAGAAACTGGCTCTGAGAAACAGAATCCGCGGTGCAAAACTGGCGGAAGCAGTGGTTGACCCTATGACAGGGGAAGTTCTGGCTGAAGAAGGCGCAGTGCTGACAATGGAACTGTGCGATACCATCCAGGACAGCGGTATCGACCACCTGTATATTGAAGTAGAAGAAAGAAAAGTAAAAATCCTGACAAACCGTGCAGTTGCAATTGATGCATATCTGGAAGAATTCGGTCTGACAGCAGAAGATGTAAACATCAAAGAAAGAGTTTACTTCCCTGTGCTGGAACAGCTGCTGAACGAATACACAACAGCGGAAGAACTGAAAGCTGCCATTAAAGAAAACATCCACGAACTGGTGCCTAAGCACATCACACTGGAAGATATCATGGCTTCCATCAACTATGTGATGCAGCTGGATTACGGCTACGGCAACGTGGACGACATCGACCATCTGGGCAACAGACGTATCCGTTCCGTAGGGGAACTGCTGCAGAACCAGTTCCGTATCGGTCTGTCCAGAATGGAAAGAGTTGTTCGTGAAAGAATGACAACACAGGATCTGGCTGTGGTAACACCTCAGGCACTGATCAACGTACGTCCTGTAACAGCTGCTATTAAGGAATTCTTTGGTTCCTCCCAGCTGTCTCAGTTCATGGACCAGAACAACCCTCTGAGTGAATTGACA
>CATZIM010000232.1 GCA_958420075.1 uncultured Clostridia bacterium
GCTGCGGTGTTTTGGATTCTTTTCTATTAAGAAGGAGTATGAAATATGGATAAGAAAATGGAAAAGAAGCAATGCCGTAAGGAAATCCAGGAAAAAATAGCTGTTCTTACGAAAGAATATAATAAAGAAGCAAGTCAAAAGATTTTTGCATTTTTGTGTGAAATGGAAGCTTTTCAAAAAGCAAAAACCATATTTTGTTTTGTTGGTACTTCATCGGAAATTGATACGCGTGCCATCATTCAGTATGCATGGGAAAATCATAAGGAAGTAGCTGTGCCAAAATGTCTGGAAAAAGGACATATGGAGGCATATATCATTACAAAAGAAGAAGATCTGGAAGTGGGAAAATTCGGTATTATGGAACCAAAGGAAGGTTGTAAGGTATTGATGCCGGAACAAATCGATCTGATTATCCTGCCGTGTCTTTCCTGCGACAGAAAAGGCAATCGGTTGGGATATGGCGGCGGATACTATGATAGATATTTGGAAAGATGCAATGGCGTTCGTGTTGTAATTTGCAGAGAAAAACTGATGTTGGATGAAATTCCGTCAGAAACTTTTGACCAAAAAGGTGATTTTCTGGTTACGGAAAAGGGCATATTCCCCATAAAGGGCTAAGAAATCCCGTTTGTGGAAAAAGAAAAACAGGATTTTTTTATGACAAGTGTTTACATTTGTCGAAAAATCAAATAAAATGAGTTTTGGTAAAAATTCAAGTAAAAGGTATGTGAGGGAAGAGGACTATGAAAGACACAAAAGTTTTATCTGGAACGGCATATTCCTTTGAAGGAAAAATGCCTCTGCGTCAGGCAATTCCCCTGGGACTGCAGCATGTACTTGCCATGTTTGTAGGGAACCTGACACCATTGCTGATTATCACAGGCGCTTGTGGTCTGGGGGTTGGCAGTGAATTTGCGGATCTGCAGGTCAGCTTGCTGCAAAATGCTATGCTGGTTGCGGGTCTGGTAACATTACTTCAGCTTTTTGCTATTGGTCCCGTTGGTGGGAAGGTACCCATTATCATGGGGACAAGTTCCGGCTTTATCGGCGTATTTAACAGCGTTGTTGCCAATATGGGCGGCGGTGTTATCGCTTACGGCGCTATTATGGGCGCATCTATTATCGGCGGTTTGATGGAAGGCGTACTGGGATTTTTCCTGAAACCCCTGCGTAGATTTTTCCCGCCTGTTGTGACAGGTACCGTTGTACTGTCCATCGGGCTGTCTTTGATTTCTGTTGGTATCGCTTCTTTTGGCGGCGGCAGCGGCGCAGCAGACTATGGTTCCATTGAAAACCTGCTGCTGGCTACATTTGTATTGGTTGTCATCCTGATTGTAAAACATGGTACAAAAGGTTTTACCAGCACATCTTCCATTCTGATTGGTATTATTGCTGGTTACATCGTTGCTTTCATTATGGGTTTTGTACTGCCTACAACAGGCGTAACAGCAGACGGTGTGGAATACACAAAAGCTTGGGTGCTGAACTGGGATAAAGTCAGAGAAGCAAGCTGGTTTGCGGTACCTGCACTGATGCCTGTGAAGATCATTTTTGACTGGAGAGCTATTGTACCGGTATTGATCATGTTCGTTGTAACAGCGGTAGAAACCGTAGGTGATATTTCCGGTGTTATGGAAGGCGGTATGGGCAGAGAAGCTACCGACAAAGAACTTTCCGGCGGTGTTATCTGTGACGGTCTGGGCTCCACATTTGCTGCTATTTTCGGTGTACTGCCCAACACTTCTTTCAGCCAGAACGTTGGTCTGGTTGCTATGACAAAAGTTGTTAACCGTATGGCTCTGGCTACAGGTGCGGTATTCCTGATTCTGTGCGGTCTGATTCCGAAACTGGGTGCGTTGGTTTCCATCATGCCTCAGGCTGTTTTGGGCGGTGCTGCGGTTATGATGTTCTCCTCTATCGTAGTCAGCGGTATCCAGCTGGTAACAAAAGAACCTATGACACCCAGAAACCTGACCATTCTGTCAGTAGCACTGGGCGTTGGGTATGGTATTGGTGCAAACAGCGCTGTCTTGGCCAAAGCGCCTCAGGCATTGCAGCTGATCTTTGGCGGTTCCGGTATTGTACCTGCTGCTGTTGTAGCAATTGTACTGCATGTACTTTTGCCCAAAGATGACGTTGTAAAAGAATAATTCTGAACGAAAAAAGTGATAAAATCAGGTATTTTGGTTTTATCACTTTTTTATTGCAGTAAAAAAGCACCAATGAATTTTATGAAACAATAGAAAAAATAAATTGGTAAAATTAAATAAGTTTATAATTTTAGGAGAATTGGCAAAAAAGCTGCGGCATTTTTAGTAGAAATCATAAAAATTCTTGCAATGTCTTTCACACAAAGACAAATGTTTGAGCAATGTGTTAAAATGTCCTTCTGTTGTAAACTTTTTTTGCTATTTCTATTGACTTTGTAGAATTTTATCATATATAATTGTAGTGACCAAAATCTTAAGATTTTAAAAAAACTTTAAGATTTACGGAAAAGAACGAATAGGGGAGGATATTATGTTACAGGCATTTGACATTATCGGCCCGATCATGATCGGCCCGTCCAGTTCCCATACAGCCGGTGCTGTGCGCATTGGTAAGTATGCACGATCCATCTTGGGTGGAACACCTGTGAAAGCACATATCCGTTTCAGTGGTTCCTTTGCGAAAACATATAAAGGCCACGGTACAGATAAAGCTGTCATTGCAGGTATTTTGGGGATGGATACAGATGATGCCCGCATTCGTGTCAGCATGGATGTGGCAAAAGAAGAAGGTCTGACATTCGAATTTGAAGAAGCAGATATTGATGGTGCTCACCCCAATACAGCAGAAATCACACTGGAAGATACGACAGGCAGAACTGCGCAGGTACAGGGTGCTTCTGTTGGCGGCGGTAACATTGTCATCAATAAAATCAACGGTACCGCAGTTTCCATTAACGGGAAATCTGATACACTGGTAATTCCTCATCAGGATATTCCAGGTATGATTGCGGTGGTTACAAAAATCTTGGCAGAAAAAGGCGTAAACGTTCATGGTTTCTCTCTGTGCAGAGACCATAAGGGCGGTACGGCTGTTATGACCATCGAAATCGATGGTGATATCAATGAATCCGTGCAGGATGCAATTCTGGAAAATCCTCATATTTTCTCCTGCACCATTCTGAAAGCAATTTAAGGAGAGAGGTGAAACTATGTTCAAATACGATTCTTTGGCAGATTTGGTTGCAACAGCAACACAGGCGAACGAACCTCTTTCCAAAATTATTCTGCGTGAACAGGCAGAAGCTACTGAAAGTACAGAAGAAGCTCTGTATGCGCAGATGGAACGCTCTTTGGAGGTTATGCGTGAATCTGTACAGGAAGGTCTGGATCCCGACAAACGTTCCGCAAGTGGTTTGACTGGCGGCGATGCATACAAAATGATGCGCGCAGTACAGGAAAACAGAAACATCTGCGGTAAAATCTTTGGGGATGCCATGACAAAAGCACTGGCTGTTTCTCAGACCAATGCTTGTATGGGCAGAATTGTTGCGGCTCCTACTGCGGGCAGCTGTGGTATTTTGCCTTCCGCTCTGCTGACCATTTCCGAAAGCAGAAACATTCCTAACGAAGACGTGGTAATGGCGCTGTTCACAGCATCCGCTGTGGGTATGGTCATTGCAAACAACGCTAGCATTGCTGGTGCAGCAGGTGGCTGTCAGGCAGAATGCGGTGCGGCAAGCG
>CATZIM010000233.1 GCA_958420075.1 uncultured Clostridia bacterium
TGGCTGTGGCGGTTATGGTATCTATCCGCGCTATTGGTATTCTGATGATCAACTCTCTGCTGATTCTGCCTGCGGCTGCCGCAAGAAATGTGACACGCAGTGCAAGAGGATATCACTGGCTGACAACGGTATTTGGGTTGGTATCCTCCTTGGCAGGATTGACCATTTCCTATTATGGAGATACTTCCGCAGGAGCAACCATGGTGCTGACGGCAGCGGTGTTGTTTTTGATTACATATCCCTTTGGAAAATACAGGAAATAAAAGGCTCATTTATTGCAATTTCAGGAAAAATGTGATATGCTGTTTTTTAGCATTTTAGAGAGAATTTTGTAGAAAGAAGGAGAAAATATGCATATCACATATGAACCTAAGGGCATCTGTGCCAGAAAAGTGGAATTTGACATTGAAGACGGCGTTGTGAAAAATATTTCTTTCCTGGGCGGCTGTGACGGCAACCACAAAGGTCTGGCTGCACTGGCAGAAGGCATGGCACCGGAAGAAGCTGCAAAAAGACTGCGCGGCATCACCTGCGGTCCCAGAGATACCAGCTGTCCTGACCAGCTTGCCATTGCTCTGGAAGATTTTTTGAAAAATCAGTAAAAAAATGTGCCAAATTTTGAGAAAACGGCAGAAAATCAATGTTTTTTCGAAATTTATGGTTGACAGCAAAAAGGACTTGTGATATTCTGTTAGGGAAAAGGACGCAAGTCTTTTTTTTATGCAAAAAAGTGAAAATCATCAAATGGAGGTGGAAGTCTTGAGAACACGGATTACCTTAGCTTGTACTGAGTGCAAACAGAGAAACTACAGCACAACCAAAGACAAGAGAGTTATGCCTGACAGAATGGAAATCAAAAAGTATTGTAAGTTCTGCAAAGCCCATACATTACACAAGGAAACGAAGTAATTGAGGCTACTCCCAAAAAGGAAGTGAAGCGTATGGAAGAAAAGAACATGACAAGCCCAAATGAAACGAAGGAAGTTAAAAAAGTAACGCCCAAGCAGTCCAAGCACAGCGAAGGCAAAGAACGTGACGGCTTTGCAGATTACAAGGCTGAGTTCAAAAAAATCGTTTGGCCCGGCCGCGTGGATATCGTCAAAAGCACGGCAACGGTCATCGTAACATCCTTGATTGTGGGTGTCATCATTACTTGCATGGATACGGTATTTTCCGCAGGGTATGACACGCTGATCAATCTTTTAGGTTAAGGAAACGACGAAAAAAAGGATGGTTGTATGTCTGAAGAAATCAACAAGCCGGAAGAAATGAACACAAACACATCTGCCGAATCCAAGTGGTATGTTGTGCATACCTATTCCGGTTATGAAAACAAGGTAAAGGCGAATATCGAGAAAACCGTGGAAAACAGAGGTATGCAGCATCTCATCCATGAGGTGAGCGTGCCTTTGCAGGATGTTGTGGAAATCAAAGACGGTCAGAAAAAGACTGTGCAGCGCAAAGTCTTCCCCGGCTATGTACTTCTGAAGATGATCATGACAGATGAAACATGGTACATCGTCAGAAATACCAGAGGGGTAACAAGCTTTGTAGGCCCCGGCTCCAAACCCGTACCACTGACAGATGCGGAAGTATATGCTATGGGCATTGGCGGCGAAGTGGAAAACCTGAACGTAGAACTGGGTGATTCCGTTCGCGTTGCCAGCGGTCCTTTCGCAAATTCCGTTGGTGTGATTCAGGAAATCAACACAAACAAACGGACGGTGGTCGTAAGTCTTTCCATCTTTGGCAGAGAAACACCGGTAGAACTTGATTTCGCTCAGATTGACAAGATTTAACAGTTGACAGAAGAAGGCGGCTTATGTCGCCGGTGGGAGGGAAAATCCCCGCTAATTACCACATTTATAGGAGGTGCCACTCATGGCAAAAAAAGTAACAGGTTATATCAAATTGCAGATTCCCGCAGCGAAAGCAACTCCCGCTCCTCCTGTTGGTCCCGCTCTGGGTCAGCATGGTGTGAACATCATGGGTTTCTGTAAAGAATTCAATGAAAAAACAGCTTCTCAGGCAGGTCTGATCATTCCTGTTGTTATCACAGTTTACCAGGACAGAAGCTATACATTTATCACAAAGACACCCCCCGCAGCAGTTCTGCTGAAAAAAGCAGCTGGTATCGAATCCGGTTCCGGTGTGCCTAACAAAACAAAAGTTGCAAAAGTTCCCAAGGCAGAAGTAATGAAAATTGCTGAACTGAAAATGCCCGACCTGAACGCAGCTAGCGTTGAAGCAGCATACAGCATGATCTGCGGTACAGCAAGAAGCATGGGTATCGTTGTAGAAGAATAAGACAAGACAGACGGCATTAGCCGGTACAGTGGGAGGGAATTCTCCCGATATTACCACATAAGGAGGTCACGAAAGTGAAAAGAGGAAAAAAATATGTTGAAGCTGCGAAACTGGTAGACAGAGCAGCTCTCTATGATACAACAGAAGCTATCGATCTGGTGCAGAAAACTTCCACAACAAAGTTTGACGCAACTGTAGAAGCACATATTCGTTTGGGCGTTGACAGCAGACATGCTGATCAGCAGGTTCGTGGTGCAGTAGTTCTTCCCCACGGCACAGGTAAAACAGTTCGTGTATTGGTATTCGCAAAAGGCGACAAAGCTGAAGAAGCTCTGGCAGCTGGTGCGGATTTCGTAGGAGCAGAGGATCTGATCCCCAAAATCCAGAATGAAAACTGGTTCGGTTTTGACGTTGCAGTAGCAACACCCGACATGATGGGCGTTGTTGGTCGTCTGGGTCGTGTACTGGGTCCCAAAGGCTTGATGCCTAACCCCAAAGCTGGTACAGTTACAATGGACGTAACAAAAGCAATCAACGACATCAAAGCTGGTAAAATCGAATACCGTCTGGATAAAACAAACATCATCCATGTTCCTGTAGGTAAGGTATCTTTCGGTTCCGAGAAGTTGACAGAAAACTTCCAGACTCTGATGAGTGCAATTATAAAAGCAAAACCCGCTGCTGCTAAAGGTCAGTACCTGAAGAGCGTTGTACTGACAACAACAATGGGTCCCGGCGTGAAAGTAAACGCTGCAAAAATTTCTGAATAATCTCTAAGAGGTTATTGACAACAGCTTGACTTTGGTGTATACTAAACAAGTTGAAACGAGAAAAATCTCATATTGCCCGTAGACAGCAGGTGCCTCGTGCGTAAATCCTGCCGAGGAATTTGCTTGTTTTTAGAGCGTATATGTAAGCCTCTTTGTCTATGTGCAAAGAGGCTTTTTCATCATATTGATTACTTCGAGGAGGTGTAAACATGGCAAAGATTGAACAGAAACAAGTTATTGTTAATGAAATCAAAGAAAAACTGGAAAAGGCTACTTCCGTTGTTATGGTTGACGCAAGAGGCCTGACAGTAGAACAGGATACTGCTCTGAGAAAACAGCTGAGAGAAGCTGGCGTGGATTACAAAGTATACAAAAACACAATGGTTCACTTCGCAATCCAGGGTACACAGTTCGAAGGTCTGGACGCATATCTGTCCGGCCCCAGCACATTCGCATTCTCTTATGAAGATGCAGCTGCTGGCGCAAGCATCATCAACAAAGTTGCTAAAGATGTAAAAGAACTGGAATTCAAAGCAGGTGTTGTTGAAGGCGTTCTGTATGACGCAGCCGGCATGAAAGTAATCGCTGACATCCCTTCCAGAGATGTACTGCTTTCCAAACTGCTGGGCAG
>CATZIM010000234.1 GCA_958420075.1 uncultured Clostridia bacterium
AAGAACTGTGCCACAGAGCTGGTAAATACACAATCGGCGTAGAACCCATGCCTTACAGCGGTCTGCCCGATATCAAAAAAGCTTGGGCAGTTGTAAAAGGCAGCGGCTGCGACAATGCAAAACTGATCCTGGATACATGGCACTGGGTAAGAGCAAACCAGCCTATCGATCTGGCTCTGTTGGAAGATATCCCTGCTGACAAAATCGTTGCTGTTCAGATCAACGACGTACATGACAGAGCTTACGCAAAATCCATTCTGCGTGACGAATCCATGCATGACAGACTGGCTCCCGGCACAGGCTATGGCGATACAGCTGCATTCTGCCGCATGCTGAGAGAAAAAGGCGTAGAACCCAAAGCAATGGGCGTTGAAGTTATCAGCGATGCAATCCTGGCAAAAGGCGTAGCAGAAGCTGCAAAATACAACTTTGACAACACTGTAAAAGTTCTGGCAGAAGCATGGCCTGAAGCAATGCCTGAAAAATAATAGGAGGTGCGCTTCATGATTTTGCTGATCGCGAAAAACACCGTTCAGGAAGGGAAACAGCAGGAATTTGTAGAGCTGGCAAAGAAAATGATTGAAAATACCAGACAGGAAGATGGCTGTCTCTATTACGATCTGGTAGCGGATCAAAACGATGAACAGGTATATTTCTTCATTGAAAAATACAAAGATGAAAAAGCGGTAGAATATCACCGCAGTACAGAATATTTTCAGACAATTGTGCCGCAGCTGGGTGCTTTGAGAGTGAAACCCTCTGAATTAAGCACATGCACAGTAGTGGAATAATTGTTAGATGCAATAAATGTAAGGAGGTTACATGACATGGAAAGAAGAATTAGCGGCAGAACTGGTATGTTTTGTTTGATTGGTACACCTGTAGGACATTCCGGTTCTCCAGCAATGTATAACTACAGCTTCCAGAAAACAGGTCTGGATTACGCATATCTGGCTTATGATATTCCTCTGGAAAAAACAGAAGAAGCTGTCCAGGCTCTGCGTGTTCTGGGCTGCAAAGGCTTTAACGTAACAATGCCCTGCAAAACAAAAGTAGCTGAACTGGTTGACGAACTGTCTGATGCAGCAAAACTGATTGGTGCATGCAACACAGTTGTTGTCAAAGACGGCAAACTTTACGGTAACAACACAGACGGTATGGGCTTTGTTAGAAACCTGAAAGAAAATGGTGTAGACGTCAAAGGCAAAAAAATGACCATTATGGGTGCTGGCGGCGCTGCAACCGCAGTTCAGGTACAGTCTGCTCTGGATGGCGCTGCAAAAATCTCCATCTTCAACAGAGCTGACGAATTCTACGCAAATGCAGAACATACCAAAGCAAAAATCAAAGAAATGCTGCCGGAATGCGATGTAAACGTATATCCTCTGGAAGATACAGAAAAACTGTATGCTGAAATCAAAGACAGCGATATTCTGGTTAATGCAACAAAAGTTGGTATGAAACCTCTGGATGGTCAGTCTCTCATTGAAGATACTTCTGTATTCCGTCCTGACCTGATTGTAGCAGACGTTGTTTACAATCCAAAGGAAACAAAATTCGTGCAGGATGCAAAAGCAGCTGGCTGCAAAGTTGCTGTTGGCGGCATCGGTATGCTGCTGTGGCAGGGCGCTGCTGCATTCAAACTGTTCACTGGCGAAGATATGCCCACAGATGAAGTGTACGAACTTTTCTTCAAATAATGTAGCATTTGTTTCAATAAACTCATAAATCGGCAATTTATGATAGAACGTGTAAACAAAAATATCACTCTCAGCTGAAAGGCTGGCGCAAACAATTTGAACGTTATTGATTGTGACTTAAAAAACTCCTAATCCCTAATATTATAAATGAAATGTAAGGCTGTTTGATGAAAACAGTGGAAAGGCAGTGAGGTGTGTACTCACTGCCTTTTGTATTTTGTTTGAAAAATAGGGCTTTAGAAAGGATAAGAGCATAGAAATGAGGATCTATGCGCAGAAATGATACAGCGCCTTAAATGGGCTTATAACAGGTTATCAGAGCCGTTTTATGGAATATAGTAATGGAGTTTCTTCCTTATAAATAGCGACTGGAAAATAGTAGTATAGCTAATACATCGAATCCTATTATAGATTTTTAATGACGTTACAGAAAATAGAAAAATAGATACTATTTATATGCGGAGAAAGAGAATGTATTGGGTGTAAATTATGCATTAAATTTACATTAAAAATGTTGACGATTAGATGACAAAAAAATACAATTAACATACATAATTAATTTTATGTTAAAAATCTATGAATAATGAAAACGTGTTGCAAGGCATTGAGAAGGAATTTCTCATTGCCTTTTTTGGAAGTTAAAAATGATTGCTTATTGATTTTGTCATACAAAATAAATGTGCTTTATTTGTGTTCATTTGGTTTATAAATGGAAAGATCTAAATCGTACAATCTACGATTTATTAAAATAAATGTATACAGTTTTGTGCGGAAAAAATAGGGAGTATAAAGTTTTTTCGGGTTGTTTTCACATGCTTTTCTTTAAATTGCATTTGATTTTATACCTGGGTTTGGTATATTTGTATAGTTTGAAAAAAGTTGAATTTTATAAAATCAAATTTGTTTTTTTGTGATTTTTTGTAAAAAATTTGGATTAAAAATCAGAAAATTACAGATGTAGTTAGGGCATTGGGTATTGTGTATATCTATTGCCTATAAAATTCGTAATTTTATGAAATGAATTCCGGGAGCAGAATCTGTTTGAAAAAGCCAAGTACAGTTTTCTATAGACTTTATGCATAAAAATATAAAATTAACGGGTTTTGTAATTGACATGTACTAAAAAAGATGCTATTTTGATAAAAATGAATTCAATTTTGCTTATTTTGTATTTTCTATTACGTGAGAAGTTACCTTTCTCAAAAAATAAGGAGGTTCTTGCATGAAGGTAAAAGGATTGATCATAGCAGTTACGACCATGACTTTGGCGGTTGGATGTTTCTCCGGATGCTCATCTACAACAGATGATACGGCGGAATATCATTGGAAAATGGCACTGAACAGTTCAGCCGGTGATGCGGCATATGACGGTGCAGTCTTTTTCAAAGAGAAAATCGAAGAAATTACAAATGGCAGAGTAGAGGTTACACTCTATGGCGGTGCCAGCCTAGGAACGACTTCCGAAGTGCTGGAATGTATGCCCATTGGTGTAGCAGATATTATGTGTGAATCCGTCGGTACATTGTCAACATTTACAGATTTGGCCAACGTAGATGCGCTGCCATATATTTATAGTGGCTATGACCATTTTATGAAAGTTTGGGAAAGCGATCTGGGCGATGAAATGAAAGAAGTTATCGGCGAGGAAACAAACTTCAAATTGTTGGGGAACATGTATCGCGGTGCCAGAATCGTTACGGCAACAAAAGAAATGACAACGCCGGAAGATATGAAAGGCTTTAAACTGCGTGCACCAAACCTGGATGTTTATTTGAAAACCTGGCAGTACATCGGCGCAGCGCCTATGCCTCTGGCAATGAGTGAAGTTTATACTGCACTGCAGCAGCATACAGTAGAAGGCCAGGAAAACCCTATGAGCGACAGCTATAACTATGCGTTCCAGGAAGTATGTAAATATTGGATCAAAACAAACCATGTATATAGTGCCAATGTATTTATTATGGATCGCGATTATTTCAACAGCTTGCCC
>CATZIM010000235.1 GCA_958420075.1 uncultured Clostridia bacterium
GGATTTTGGCTTTCTTATTTTATTAAGATTTTATTTGTTATGTTTTCTTATGAAGACAGCCGTCGCAATTCCCCTTAAGAAATTAAGGAAAAGGAAAATGAATGTTTTCTTAAGGGGAAGTTGCTTTTCCGATGCTGTTTTTGTATATTTTACAAAATATCAATATATTCCCCATTCAGCGCTTTATTCATGCTTCTTACAGCGCAGAACTTCCCGCACATAGAGCAGGAATCTTCGTGTTCGGGTGCCCGGTCGTTACGGATTTGTTTCGCTGTTTCTGGATCGATGGAGCATTCCCACTGTTTTTCCCAGTCGAAAGTTCTTCTGGCATCGCCCATGGCATCATCCAAATCACGTGCATGCGGAACCTTTTTCGCAATATCTGCGGCATGAGCGGCAATACGGGAAGCAATGATGCCCTGTTTTACGTCGTCTACGTTTGGCAGAGCCAGATGTTCCGCAGGGGTTACATAGCACAGGAAAGCTGCGCCGGAAGCGGCTGCAATGGCACCGCCGATGGCAGCAGTAATATGGTCATAACCGGGAGCGATGTCTGTGACGATGGGACCAAGTACATAGAAAGGTGCACCCATGCAGATGGTCTGCTGGATTTTCATGTTAGCGGCAATCTGGTCCATAGGCATATGTCCGGGACCTTCCACCATAACCTGAACGTCTTTTTCCCAAGCCCGTTTGGTCAGTTCGCCCAGACGTACCAGTTCTTCAATCTGACATACGTCGCTGCCGTCTGCCAGACATCCGGGACGGCAGGCATCCCCAAGGGAGATGGTAACATCATATTCTCTGCAAATTTCTAAAATTTCATCGAAGTATTCATAGAAGGGGTTTTCTTCGCCGGTCATGCTCATCCAAGCGAAAACAAGAGAGCCGCCACGGGAAACGATGTTCATTTTTCTTTTATGCTTTTTGATTTGCTCGATGGTTTTCCGGGTAATGCCGCAATGCAGTGTAACAAAGTCTACGCCGTCTTCTGCGTGGAGGCGGATTACATCAATGAAATCTTTTGCAGTTAGAGTAGCCAGATCTCTCTGATAATGGATGACACTGTCATATACAGGAACGGTGCCGATCATGGCAGGACATTCGCTGGTGAGTTTTCTGCGGAAGGGCTGTGTATTGCCATGGGAGGATAAATCCATAATGGCTTCGGCACCCATATTCACGGCTGCCATGACTTTCTGCATTTCGATGTCGTAGTCTTTGCAGTCTCTGGATACACCCAGATTTACATTGATTTTTGTCCGCAGCATGGAGCCAACGCCGTTGGGGTCGATGCATGTATGGAGTTTATTGGCACAGATAACAACCTGACCTTTTGCTACCAGCTCTCTGATTTCTTCTTCGGTGCGGTATTCCTTTGCGGCAACAGCCTTCATTTCTGGTGTAATGATGCCTTTTCTTGCAGCTTCCATTTGTGTTGTGTAGTTTCTCATAATATGTTCCTTCCTTTCAGCAGATAATTGATTTTGTGACTAATGCTTTGTTTTAAAAACAGATCTTGGTGGATGACCGTAAAAATCATAAGATTCTGCTGGTTTGGGATGGTGGCTGTGCCGGCGGCATACTGCAGAAAGTTTGTCCATAAAGAGCAAATTCCGTGACAAATATGTATGGATTCCGGCGCCTCCATTGCAAATGATTTTTGCAGTGGTCAATGCTGTGTTCATGTTTCATTTCTCCTTTCGTTACAGCGTTGTTTTTTATAGCGGCATAAGGTGGTGCCCCCAATATACCGCTTGAAGGTTTCAGGAAAAGACCTGAAACGGACTTCCATAATGAATATAAATTTTTGTTTTCGGCAAATAAAAAAGGGAAATACCTCATCCGGTATCTCCCAAAAGTATCTTGTCTTTCCTACGTTGGCATTATCCAAATCAGGTTCAAGGGTCGAAGGTAACACCTTCCTCTCAGCCTGTTTTCAAGCTCCCCTGTATACATATTCAGTTCCAATCAAAGTATAGGATGATTTGTTTTTTCTGTCAATGTCACTGTTCCCCAAATATTTTTTCCAAAAAATGTATATTTTTCTGGAAGGAATTTCTTTTTTCTGGAAAAGACAGAAGTTTTTTCTTGGAATTTCTAGTGGAAAAATACCAATATTTGAAAAAGTTATGGTATAATACTTTTTGTATGGATAAAAATACATAAGTTTCGAAAAATCTTTCAAAAACGTTTTATGAATGAAAATGAGAAAATCATGAGAATTCTTGACTCTATATCTATTGTAGAGTTTATGATAAGATTACCTATATCAAAAGGAGGGTGGCGTCATGGATAGAGCAGGGCTGTTTTCCATTGGAACCATAGGAAAGATGTTTCATCTCAGCGTCAGCAGTCTGCGCCATTATGAAGCTATTGGACTTTTGATGCCGGAATACATTGACCCGGAAAGCGGGTATCGCTATTACAGCACCAGACAGTTTGAGGTGCTCAATACCATTCGTTATCTGCGGGCATTGGACATGCCATTGCAGGAAATCTCGGATTTTATGGAAAATCGGGACGTGGAACGGATGGAGGAAAAACTGCTGATGCAGAAGCGTGCTGTCATAGAAAAGCAGAAACGGCTCAAGTGTATTGAACAAAAAATTGATAACCGCCTGCGCCAGATTCAAGATGCAAAGGAATCAGTATTTGATGTTGTAAAACTGGTGCAGAAAAAAGCCTGTCGTATTGTGTGGGTGAAAGATTCTCTGAAAATTCAAGAAGTATTGGATATTGAAGAGCCACTGAAAAAACTGGAACAGCAGCAGGCGGAAGCTTTGATTTTTCTTGGAAAAGTAGGAGTAGGCATTTCCAAAGAACATCTTGCTGACAGAGATTTTGGGCAGTATGATGGAATTTTTCTGATGCTGGATGAAGAAGACACATTCAGCGGGGATACAGATATGCTGCCGGAAACATTGTGTGTTTCCATACGTTTTCGAGGCGGTCATATGGAAGCGGCGGAACAGTATGGAAAGCTCATGGATTATGTGGAGGAACACAAACTGACAGTCAATGGATTTTCCAGAGAAATTACCATGGTTGATTATGGTCTTACCAATGATACGGATAAATTTGTGACAGAAATCAGCATTCCTGTCACATGAAGATACAAAGGAGGAATGAAATATGAATTTTAAAGTCGAACAGGAAATTTTTGAAAAACTGCCTAACGCTTGCTTTGGCGTAGTGGTTGCAAAAGGAATTGATAATACAAAAGATTATCCCCAGATTTATGATTGGCTGGAAGAAGGGATACAAACAGCGGCACAGCGTTTTGAAGGCAAAAAAGTAAAAGAAGAAGCGGCGATTCTGCCTTATCGGGAAGCATTCCGTGCCCTTGGCATCAACCCCAATAAATACATGTGTTCCATTGAAGCATTGTTTACGCGCATTGCCAAGGGCAAAGGTATGCCGCATATCAATCCTGTAGTGGATTTGAGCAATGCTGTTTCTTTGAAATATACACTGCCTATGGGTGCTCATGACCTGAAAGATGTAACAGATGGCATCAGTGTGCGGATGTCCCATGCGGGAGATACTTTCCTGCCTTTTGGTGGTACAGAAGAAGAAATTCTGGATGACGGGGAAGTGGTATACGCCGCAGGCAGTCAGATTCGTACCCGTCGTTGGACATGGCGCCAGAGTCAACACGGGGAAATTGAACCGG
>CATZIM010000236.1 GCA_958420075.1 uncultured Clostridia bacterium
AAGGAAAACAATGTTTTTTTAAGGAGAATCTGCTTTCAGTGGATACCTGTTTTTGTAATGCAATACCAAATTTTCGATAGTTCCTTTGGGAATGGGCAAGTAAAATTTTTTCTGGAAGTTGTTCAAACCGCTGGCTGTCGAATGGTTTTGTTTGCGTATCATTTTGTATGATTGATCAAACTGTTTTAAGGGGCGACTCTACCGCCACGACTTTTTCCGCCGCCTGGGAAATTTGTTTGGGATTCAGCATTGTCATTTGTAGTAATATCACCGCCATTATTTGTATAAGTACCATCTGTATCCAGTGTAGTATTTCCGCTGCCAGTACAGTTAAGATTCAATGTTCCGCCATTGATTGTCAAGTCACCGTTGGAATCAATACAGTCGCCATTGGAAACAATCGTTAAGCTGCCATCATTAATGGTTATAAAACTATCAGAATTGGTGGAAAAATGATCTTGTTGAGGTGAGCCGTTGCTCAATCCGGAACTGTCTGTTCCTCCTGCGGCATTCAGTCCATCATCATTAGATGCAATGTCATAGGTGCCGCCGTTTATTGTGATAGACATACCTTCAATTCCTTCGTAGCAGTAAGAAATATTGAAATTGCCGTCTTGAATGGTGATGGCTGCATCAGAATGGATTGCATCATCGCCGCTTTTCAGATTATATTCTCCAGTTGTGATGAAAATGTTGCCGCCTGCATGGAATGCGTCATCCACTGTATCTGTTACAAAGTTGCCATTTACAATTGTGATATCTCCGTCAGATTTGATCCCTTTTTGACTGACAGATTCTTCAGTTTCTGTTGTAGCAGCGGTTTCTGTTGTGGCAGTAGTTTCTGTGGTATCAGCTTTTGCATGGAACATACCTCTTTGGGCAAAGTTCATAGTATCTGTTGTCATAGTAACGCTGCTGCTGCCTTCACCTGTGATAATATTGAAGGTTCCGTCTTCAATCTGTAGATATGCACCGGCGCTCATTCCGTCACCTTCCGCGGTAATTTCAAAGGTTCCGTTTGATACATAAAGGAATCCCAGACTGGTATCGTCTGCATTTTCTGCATGAATGCCATCTTTGCCGGAAACAATGGAAAATGTTCCGTCTGCGATTCGTACGCTGTCCTTACCAGAAATCCCATGATCTGCAGCTGTAATATGATAGGTCCCGCTTGTAAAAACCAGATCATCTTTTGAAACAATGCCATGACCTGCGGAAGCATTGATTGTTAATGTTCCCGCACCATTTAATGTCAAATCTGCTTTCGAAAAAATAACTGCATCAATGTTGTTGTCGTCAATGGCAACATATTCGCCGCCATTTGATAACGTATTTTCCGAGCCGGAAGCAGTAGTTATAAACACCTTATCCGCTTCCAGAACATAAATGGCAGCAGAGGTGGAGCTGGTGATCTGTGCACCATCCAGTACCAACTGGATTTTATCTGTGTCTTCTGCATTGATCATAATCATGCCATCATCTAGTGTACCAGAAATGATATACGTACCTTCATCTGTGATCGTTACAGTGCTGCCGGAAATCTGCACAGCATCTGAATCACTGGAGGCGCTGTTTCCTGATAAAGTGATTTTTGCGCTGGTTTCTTCATCATAGCCAATTTCCAGATCTCTGTCTGTGAACATATCGGTTGCACTGACTGCTGACGCAGAATCTGTAGATTCGGTTTGTGCGGTGTCAACAGATGTATCAGCAGATTCAGCAAAGGCTGTAGAGTTGCATGCAGAAAGAGAAAACAGTATAGAAAAAATAAGTGGGAATGTTGATTTCTTGTTCATTTGTGAACCTCCTTTTATAATTCACTGATTGTAGTTTCCTGTGATGAGATGGAAATTTCCAGATTTCCATTGCGGCAGCGCAAGTTGTCAATCATTTCTTTTTCTTTTGCTGCACTGTTTAAAGTCAAGTTATAGGTGAGGCGAAACAGACTTCCCATATTGGTTGTCTTAACCAATGTCAGCTCATAAGCAGATGCGTATTTTTCTAAAATTGGTTCGAAAACATCTGTGTAGTCCAAATCTTCGGGAATGGTGATATGAAGTGTTTTGTATAAAGATGATGTTTTCTTCGCACCAAAGTCCAATCGATTATAAAGTGCGCTGATAAAACCAAGAATAAGTGCACAGAGAAATGCGTAGCCAATGTATCCCATGCCTACGATTAGCCCAGTTCCCATTGCAAGAAAAATTGCGCCAATTTCCTTTGCAGAACCGGGAACAGAGCGGAAACGCACCAGACTGAATGCACCGGCAACAGCAACACCAGTTCCTACATTTCCGTTGACCATCATAATCACAACGCATACAACGGCAGGAAGCAGCGCCAGTGTTGCGACAAAACTTCTGGTATAACGTGTACGATACATATAAAATAATGCCAGCATCATTCCTATGACTAGCGCACTGCAAATACAAAGCATAAAGTCGGATAGGGTAATAACACTTGTCATATCGGTATCAAATAATCCTTGAAAAAAATTACTAAACATGCAACATCCTCCTTTGATTTTTCATTTTGGATTTTGTGTATATGTGTTGATAGGCTCGCCCATATTTTGAAAATGATGTTTGGTATAATCCGAGCCGGTTTAGTTCGTGACTCATCCAAAGAGGCAATCCACCTGAAGTTTTTATTTCCATCAATGTTTGATCTGGATCTATAACAGGGATGCCGTAAATATCGCTGCTAAGTGAAAGATCTTGCTGGCGATATAAGATGTTTTCATCAAAAGTCACTCGAAAATCTCCGCCATCTAAGGAATAGAATGCTTCTCGTTCATAAGAGAGAAAAACAGTGGGGTGCAGGTCGTCATAATAAGATCGAAAATATTCAATCTCATTGGCAATTTGAGAATGAACGGGCAGAGGAAGTCCCTGTTCAAAGCTGGATATAACTTGTGCCTCTGGAAGAGTCAGACGGCGCTTATAAACCACCGATTTATATTTTTTCTTTAACTCAACAAAAACCGGATCTTCTGAAGCAGTTCTTTGATAGCTGCGTATCCGCAGTTTTTCTTTGTATGTTGGCTTTTCTAAGGAACGTCGAATTAAACGAAATGTATCTGTATCAAAATAAATATTTCGAATGGTTGTGCGTCCATAATCATCAAGTTTCATATAGGGCTCCATTGCCTGCAGAATGATTTCTTTCTGTTTTTGTGTAAGCAAATATTTGATTTCATATCGCTTAAAAGTAGTCTGATACGTCATGGATGATTCCTCCTTTCTTTAGTTCATAAGAGATTCGATTAGATCCAATACCTGCGTAATTGGAATGGCATATCCCATTCCTTCAACACCAGTAGAGGAAACCTTTGCTGTATTGATACCAATCAATTCACCATTCATGTTAAACAATGCGCCGCCACTGTTACCCGGATTGATTGCCGCATCTGTCTGAATATATGTTGAATTGCCAGTATCTGTACTGATGGTGCGATCCAATGCGCTGATGATACCAGTGGTTACAGATTGACCGTATCCAAGGGCATTCCCAATGGCAACCACTTGTTCCCCAACAACCAATTCACTGGAATCACCAATAGAAACAACAGAAATCTGAGATAATGTATCCGAAGATATTGTATCGATGGAAACTTTCAGTAAAGCAATATCCATGGTT
>CATZIM010000237.1 GCA_958420075.1 uncultured Clostridia bacterium
CACCCGTCAAAAATCCCCTGCTATTTTGTCATATTTTATCTTTTTCTGGGACGTACCTTTGAAGTATGTAACCCTTCATTTGCGGCTTCTTCTTCCGCCTGATACTCCTGCAGTTTCCGTTCCAGTCTTCTTTTGTCCCGTTCCAACTGTTCGATCTGTTCCTGCAGTTCCGCTGTTTTTGCTTTTTCCGACATTACCTGCAGCCGCAGTTCTTCCATGGTTTCTTCCTGTTCCAAATGCTGCTTGACTTCTTTAAAATAATCATTTGCCACATTGATGGAAGTCAAAATATAAGCCAAACTGCTGTCGATTGCCACAGCTTTTGAGTTCTTTCTGATCTCCATCATTTTCTGATCGATATATCCGGCAACCTGCATCATATGTTCTTCCGTTTCAGGCCCCATTAATGTAAAGGATTTCCCATCAATCGTAATTTTCACTTTATTATTCACAGCCATTTGCCTCCCCTCTTTCTTTTCGGTAAAACAAAATGAAACTTGTGTCCTATCCGGCATAGGCCCATTCGTATTCAGTTTATTATACCATAAATCACATAGGGAAGAAATCTTTTTTTATAAAAGAACCCCCGCACCGGGAAAACCCAATGCGGGGGTGATATGCACTTTCAGTTAACTGAAATTAGCAGTTTTCTTTTGCATAGTTGAAACCAAGTTCAAATGCTTTTTTGTTGTCGGGGATAAATTTAGCTTTACCACCTTCGAATACATGAGCGAATGTGTCGTCCATGCCTTCTACTTTGATTGCGCCTGTTGCGCAAACAACTGCACCCAGCATTACCAGGTTAGCCAGTTTGGAGCCGCCGAAAGCGTCTGTTGCGATTCTGTTTGCAGGAACAGAATATACTTTTACGCCTTCTTTTACATCCAGATGATCTGCTGTGCACAGGTCAGCGTTGATAACCAGAGAGCCGCCTGCTTTTACAACATGTGCAAATTTATCCAGGGAAGGCTGGTTCAGAGCTACAACGCAGTCAGCGTCTTTTGTGATAACGGGAGAACCGATACCTTCGTCAGAGATGATTACGTTTACGTTTGCAGTACCGCCACGCATTTCGGGGCCGTAAGAAGGACACCAAGATACTTCTTTGTTATCCAGCATACCGGAGTAAGCCATGATTTTACCCATCAGCAAAGAGCCCTGGCCACCGAAACCTGCAATGATAGAAGAAAATGTACTCATATTATTTGCCCTCCTCTGCTGTGATGTCTTTGAATACGCCAAGAGGATAGTAAGGGATCATTTTTTCTCTTACGAATTCCATAGCTTTTACGGGTGTCAAGCCCCAGTTTGTAGGGCAGCTGGATACAACTTCAATGAATGTGAAGCCCAGACCCTGTTTCTGAATTTCGAAAGCTTTTTTGATTGCTCTCTTAGCAGCTGTAACCTGTGCAGGTGTGGAAACACTTACTCTTTCGATGTAAGCGGGACCTGTCAGTGTAGCCAGCATTTCGGAAACGCGCAGAGGGTTACCGTTGATCTTAGGATCACGACCAGCTTTTGCTGTTGTAGCTTTCATGCCGGGCAGTGTTGTAGGAGCCATCTGACCGCCTGTCATACCATAAATACCATTGTTGATAAAGATTGTTGTGATTTTTTCGCCTCTAGCTGCTGCATGAACGATTTCACAAGTACCGATGGAAGCCAAGTCACCATCGCCCTGATATGTCATAACGATTTTGTCAGGATGTACTCTCTTGATACCTGTTGCTGTCGCGGGAGCACGACCATGTGCACACTGAATTGCGTCAAAGTTGAAGTAGTTGTTTGCAAATACAGCACAACCTACGGGTACGCAAGCGATTGTGTTTTCAACTTCGCCCAGTTCTTCCAGTACTTCTGCTACCAGTCTATGTACGATACCGTGTGCACAACCAGGACAATAATGCAATTTGACATCAGTTAACGCTTTTGTTTTTTCGAATACAACTGCCATTATTTGTCACCTCCCATAACTTCTTTACCGAATGCAACCACTTCGTCAACAGTAGGTACGTTACCGCCTGTTCTGCCGTGGAATGCTACTTTGTTTTTGTCGTTACATGCATAAGCAACGTCAGGAACCATCTGACCCATGGACATTTCTACGTCCAGATATTTTTTGATCTGACCATTCCATTTATCGAAAGCTTTCTGAGGGAAAGGCCACAGTGTTTTAGGTCTAAGCATACCAACTTTGTAACCTTCAGCTCTCAGGTAACCGATAGCTGTTCTTACAACTCTGGAAGCTGTACCATAGGAAACGAAAGCATATTCTGCATCATCCAGCAGATATTCTTCCCAAGCCTGTTCATTTGCTTCAACTTTTTCATAAACTTCAAAGTGTTCATGGTTCCAGTCTTCACAATCGTCGGGATCGATAACCAGGTTTTTGATGTTGTGTCTTTCGCCTTTGCCTTTACCTGTCAGAGCCCATGTTTTTTCAGGGATACCTTCTCTGCGAACATAGTTGAATTCTACAGGTTCCATCATCTGACCGATCAGACCGTCAGCCAGAACGATTACAGGGATACCATACATATCAGCGATATCGAAAGCTTCCATAACCATGTTAACTGCTTCCTGAACGGATGCGGGTGCCAGTACTACGTTGTGGTAGTCACCGTTTGCGCCGCCTTTAACAGCCATGTTATAGTCAGCCTGACCGGGCTGAATTGTACCCAGACCCGGGCCCCCACGCATCATGTTGATGATAACTGCGGGCAGACCTGCGTTAGAGATATAACCGATACCTTCCTGTTTCAGTGCGATACCGGGAGAAGAAGAGCTGGTCAGAACACGTGCGCCTGCTGCTGCTGCGCCATAAACCATGTTAATCGCTGCTACTTCGGATTCTGCCTGAACAAATGTACCGCCTACTTTAGGCAGTTCACTGGATAAATATTCTGGTACTTCGCTCTGAGGAGTGATGGGATAACCGAAGAAATATCTGCAACCCGCCTCAATCGCTGCTTTACCAACTGCTTCGTTGCCTTTCATTAAAACTTTTGCCATTGATGTTCCTCCTCCCTTATTAGTCGAGCTTTTCTACTGTGATTGCGCAGTCAGGGCACATTTTCGCGCAGCTTGTGCAAGCGATACAGTCTTCGCTCACCATTTCTGCGGGATTGTAACCTGCGGGATTGATTTTTGTTGTCGAAAGAGCCAGTACGTTCTTAGGACAAACAGAAACACAAAGACCGCAACCTTTACAGATCACTTCATCAATTGTTACTCTACCTTTTGCCATTCAAAATACACCTCCATAAATATTTGAATTTACATCCAGGTTTTCCGCATATTAAACTTCATAGGGAACAATTCCCCTGCAAGCCCTTCCGGTACGCCTTCTGTCAAAAGTTCTTCAACATAAGTTACGTACTTTACAGGGACGCCTGTACGTTTGGTTACTTCTCTCAATATCGCATCTCCTTCAACGAGACACTGCGCTGTTGTTTCGCGAACCAGATTTGTGTTATTGATGAAGCCAGTCACTTTCAATCCCGAAGCATACTCCAGATTTTCCATCTGCTCGATCACACCTTCCGGTGTAGAGGTATTGGGACGATATGTATTGACTACCATAAAAAAGTCTGTTTCCTCCGGATGCAGAAGGGGTTT
>CATZIM010000238.1 GCA_958420075.1 uncultured Clostridia bacterium
TTTATTGACTCTTGTTTGTCTTGTATTCAGTTTTCAAGGTGCATTCTTTCTTTTTGTTTCGGCCGTTCTTGCGACCGCCTAAGTATATTATCATGGGAACCATTTCTTGTCAACATCTTTTTTACATTTTTTTAAGATTTTTTTTACGAAACACAAAAAACCCTGTAAAAACAGGGCTTTTTCGTCAAAAACTTTTTCATTTTACGCGCCTAACAGATGGAAAAACGCCGTTGCCGGAAACACGATCACCAATGCTGGCAGCAAATTTGCCGCCCGCACTTCTTTGATTTTTGCAATATTGAGTCCCAGAATAAATGTCATCAAGCCACCCACGGCAATAAAATTCTGTATGGCCGCCGGGTCAAGATAGGACATCATCCATTTTCCCGCGTAAAAACATAGGGACAATATCAAAAACTGCGGCACCACAATTAGATTCATACCAAACCCTAACGCCATGGCAAATATGGCTGCCGCGAAAATATCCATAACCGCCTTTGACATTAATATAGTCATATCTCCCGTTGCCCCCTCCTGAAAGGCACCGAAAATATTGGTTCCACTGGCGCAGAGAGTCACAGCCACCACCAGATAAAACCGCATATAAATTTCCTTATCTCCCTCAATTTTAAAGTGGCAGTGATGCAGTCCATGCAAAAATCCCGTTTTGATTCTTCTGTCCAGATCAATCAATTCTCCTATGATGGTACCCAAAATCAGCGCCAGAAGCACTGCCGGCAACGACTCCAGCTTAATCACGGAAACCATACCAATGGCAATGGCGCACATACCGAATATCACCATCAATGGTTCCTGAAGTCTTACGGGAATTTTATTTCGCAGCAGCGTACCCGCATTGGCTCCCATCAATACACAGCAACAATCCAATATTACCCCTCTTGGAATCATGCCATCGCCCCATTTTCTGCATTTCCAGCAAAGAACAGCATCTTTCCGCTTCCACATGCCCACAAAAATAACAGAACCACTGGCAGCATCAGCCATTGCTTCCCTTTTCCTGTTGTTTGTTTCATAATTTTCCTCTTTCAATTTAGATTTCTTTCGAAAGATGTGGCATTTTAACATAGGACTTTCAAAAAAGCAACGGCTTTGGGCTTTTCTTTTCACAAAAAAATGACGGTTTTTACACCGTCATTTTTCTCGTCATTTCACGCAAATATGGTCAATATAAAATACATCAATATGTTGTTTTCGTACAAAGGCAGTGCTACATGGGTCAAATTCAACGCATCAAAGAAAAAGTCGAAGGCAGAATTGCACTGGAAAAATGTCAGTACAAAACAAATGAGCCATGTCACGCACAATCCTTTCAGCAAACCTACCAAGAAGCCGCATGCCCTGTTGAAGAAATTCAACACAGGCAGTTTGCTGATGAGATTCAGCGCCTTCAGTACAAATTTCACCGCCAGCCATACCACAATAAACACCAGCAGCACACTGATGATGTTTATGCAGATATTGGCCAGAAATCCCGCGATATACGACTGCAGGCTTTCCACATCCAGCAAATGATAAATCACCGGATTATTGTTTTCCACCAGACTTTCCTTCAGAAAATCCGGCAGATGCATACTCTGGATGATGTCTGTCTGGGTCTGCATAGCCGCGTCCCCAATGGCATTATCCAAATGGAGCCCGTTGCCCACTGTATTTGTCAGAGCATCGAAAAAGGGTGTTTTCCGCAAAAGCTCACTGACCGCAGGCGTCAAAAACCTGGTTGCCGCCAGTGCTGCCACCATAGGCAGGAAATTCAGCGCCGCCCGCACAAATCCCTTGCGGTACGCCTGCACTGCTGTCCCAACCACCAGCACCAACGCCACAATATCTAATATATAGGGCAAAAACGTCATACTTCTGCCCACCTCCTACCATTAAGACTCTGCGGGAACATCCCCCGATTCCGTATTCTCCGCAGGCTGAGTTGTTTCTGTTGTTTCTTCTGTATTTTCTGTATCTGTTGTCCCTTCTGTTTCAGGTGTTTCTGTTGCCTGTGTATCAGAAGCGTTGGTTTCACCTTCTGTGCCAGTTGTTTCCTGCTGACCTTCTGTTTCTTCCTGACTGCCATCCTGCTGGGTTGCGTCAGTGTTTGTATCACCTTCTGCCGGCAGTGTTTCATCTGTCTGCACTTCCGGTGTGTTTTCTACTGTATCTTCCGGCACTTCAGGTACTTCACCTGTATATTTGTCCATATCCAGAATCCGTGCCATATCCTGACCTACCACCAGCACATGAGAAAAACTTTCCATGGGAATCACGTCTGTCACATCCTGTGTTGCCTGATAGGTCCAAGCTTCCCGTCCTGTATGGCGAATACCAGTATAAGTATGGTCTGCACCTACGACAACGCCGTCTTTCCAGACACTCAAATATGTGATGTCCTTTCCGCTGACATAAGAAGCTTCTTCTGCCCCATTGGAGCTGAGCCAGCAGACAGTGCCTTCTTCCTTGCCTTCTTCTCCCGGCAAAGCATCGCCCAATGTGAGCACCACTCTGTCTTTTTGCTGGAAAGAAATATAATCCACCACGTTAGTCAAAGGATAGCTCCAAACTTCTTCACTGTCCTTGAAACCATAAACGCCCTTATCGGAAACTGCCGCCAGAACGCCGTTGCTGCGATAACTGATGGTACCAATGATTTCATCTGCCTTATCAGCGGCAGAAGCATACAAACTGTCTGTATAGTTTTCGCTGTCCTCCGGATTGACATAGAAAAACAGCACCCGCCCAATGGGATATACATCGGTGGTATCCACATAGCTGACAGCAAAAGATTTATTGTCATCAGACACGTCTGTAGAAATGGGATATACCCCTGCGGTTTCTTCCACTCTGCCTTTCAGCAGTGTGCCTTTGGAATTATAGATCTTCACTTCATAACCGCTGTTTTTCTTTTCCAGCAGAGAAAGGTATCCATTTTGGTTCAGAGCAAACTGACTGAGATTCCCTTCCAGCTGTACGTTATACAGCAGACCGCTTTCGTCATAAACCCGCACATTCTTGCCGCCCAGATCACCTACAGCCATGAAAGACCCTTCCTGAATCACTGTAGGCGTGGTCATATTGAATGTGTCGTTCCATTTCTGGTCACCTACACTGTTGTAATACTTGGCACCGTCTTTGGTACAGAGCAAAAACGCCTCATCAAACACAGCAAAAGACGCGGAACTGCCCGCATCCAGAGGAATTTCCGCCAACACACCTGCCGAAGCATTGCCTGCATTTTGTGTCACACTGGATTTGACGAACAGACTGCGGATTTTCCCGCTGCCGTAAGCCGTATCCAGATATACCAGACCGCAGCCGATGCAAAGCACCAGCACCACAGCCAGACCAATTTTCATCTGCTTTGTAAAATGAAATTTTTTTGGGGTTTGTTCTTCCATTAAAACCAGACCCTCCTTCTGTGCGTCTTTAGGCTTTCATCATACTACATTCACCGGGCTTTTGCAAACCATAGCGCAGGGGAAAACCAAAATCTAATCAAAAAAGAAGCCAGAAACTTCCTATCAAAATTTCTGACTTCTTGTTTTGTTTTCTGTAGATGCGAAAAGGCTTATTCGCCGTCCC
>CATZIM010000239.1 GCA_958420075.1 uncultured Clostridia bacterium
GTAATGTGGAAGGTACCATCAAACGAATCATTGCCATGGCGGTGGAAAAAGGCGTCATTATTCAGGAAGTAAGCCGCCAGAAGCTGGACGAAATTTCCCAGACAAAAAATCATCAGGGCGTAATTGCGCTGGTTTCTGCTCATGACTATGTGGAAGTAGAAGATATTCTAGCTGCGGCAAAAGAAAAAGGGGAAGATCCTTTTGTTCTGCTGCTGGATGGTATCACTGACCCTCATAATCTGGGCGCTATTTTGCGTACAGCAGAATGTGCCGGTGTCCATGGGGTTATCATCCCCAAACGTCGTTCCGTTGGTCTGAACGCAACAGTTGGGAAAACTTCTGCCGGTGCCATTGAATATATGCCTGTGGCAAGAGTGACAAATATCGTACAGACTATGGAATATCTGAAAAAAGAAGGTCTGTGGATTGCATGCGCTGATATGAAAGGTCTGGATCATTTCGATACAAACATGAAAGGCCCTCTGGCGCTGGTTATTGGCAGTGAAGGCGATGGCGTCAGCCGTCTGGTAAAAGAAAATTGTGACTTTACAGCATCTATTCCTATGTATGGGAAAATTTCTTCTTTGAATGCTTCCGTAGCGGCAGCACTGCTTATGTATGAAGTGGTAAGACAGAGAAGATTTTAAGATTTGACGGATTTTGCGGAAAAGAAGAATCTTTTGCAATTTCTAATGTTATATGATATGATGTTACGATGAGAAGGGAGGGGATTGCCGTTGCAGGAGGATTTTTTGCTGGTGGACGGCTATAACATCATCCACGCATGGGACGAGCTGCGGGAATTGATGGAAGATGTCAGTCTGGAAAGTGCAAGGGTAAAACTCATTGATACCCTTTCCAATTATAAAGGTTTACAGAAAGCAACCATTATTGTTGTTTTTGATGCGTATCTGGTCAAGGGCAATCCTGGCTCTGTATCGAAGTATCATAATATTTATGTGGTTTATACAAAAGAAGCGGAAACGGCGGATCATTACATCGAAAGAGTGGTAACATCCATGCCGAAACATTATCGGGTGCGGGTGGCAACCACAGACGGACTGGAACAGATTATCATTTCCGGTCAGGGAGCTGTGCGCATGAGTGCCAAAGAACTGCATAATCAGGTGCATCAGGCGGAAACAGAACTGCGCAGGCAGTATATTGAAAACAGACCGCCCAAAAACAATATGCTTGCCGATAATCTGGATGAGGAAGCCCTCAATTGGCTGGAGAATTTACGGCGGCAGAAATAAGGAGAACAGAGGATTTATATGATAAGTGAAAGAACAGAACAAACTGCAAACACCCAACAGGATGAACTGCTGGTGCATCAGGCACAGAGCGGCGACAATGAGGCGGAAGCACGCCTGTTGGACAAATATAAACCCCTGGTGAAGGCAAAGTCCCGGGCTTATTTTCTCATTGGCGCGGATACAGAGGACATCATACAGGAGGGCATGATCGGACTGTATAAAGCCATTCGGGATTATGATAAGGAAAAGAATGCTTCTTTCCGCAGTTTTGCGGAGCTGTGCATCAATCGTCAGATGATCACAGCCATTAAGGCGGCAACCAGACAGAAGCATCAGCCATTGAATTCTTATATCTCATTGAATAAGCCTGTATTTGAGGAGGATTCTGAAGAAACCTATCTGGATTTGCTTCAGGAAGGGGAACTTTTGAACCCAGAAGCCCTGCTCATTGGACAAGAAAATAAAAACTTTCTGGAAAACCAGATGGAGAAGAATCTCAGCAGTTTTGAAAGCCGTGTACTGACATTATATTTACAGGGCAGAAGCTATTTTGAGATTGCCAATATGCTGGATAAACCGGAAAAATCCATTGACAATGCCCTTCAGCGGGTGAAGAAAAAACTGGAGAAATTTGTTTTAAAAAAAAATCTTGACGGAATGGAATCTGTGTGATAGTATATAAAAGCTGACGGAAGAAATCTATTCTTCCTATGCTACTGTGGCTCAGTAGGTAGAGCGTCGCCTTGGTAAGGCGGAGGTCACGGGTTCAAGTCCCGTCAGTAGCTTTTCGCCCTCGCAAACGCGGGGGCTTTTTTTGTTGCAAAATTCTTTGAAAGAAGGCGAATGAAGATGAAATATCAGGCTGTGATTTTTGATCTGGATGGCACACTGTTGGATACACTGGATGATCTGACAGACAGCATGAACCAGATTTTATGTAGATATGGAAGAAAAGAACGGACAAGGGAGGAAGCGGCAGCCTTTTTGGGAAACGGCAGTGCTGTGTATCTGAAATTGGCGGCAGGGGAACCGTTGGAAGATTTTGAAACTTGTCTGGAAGAATATAAGACATATTATAAGGAACATATGGAAATCAAAACAAAGCCTTTTGACGGCGTTTTGCAGCTGCTGCGGGATTTGCGTCAGGATGGTGTGAAAACGGCAGTGGTATCCAATAAATTTGATGGAGCAGTCAAAGGTTTATGTGAAAAATATTTTGGAGATGCTGTTGATCTGGCGTTAGGAGAGGGCAACGGTCTGCGTCCCAAACCGGCAGGAGATATGGTGGAAGCGGCAGTGGAAAAGCTGGGCGTATCCTTGAAAGATTGTCTGTATGTGGGGGATACAGAGGTGGATTTGGCAACGGCAAAGGCGGCAGGCATGGATTGTGTCAGTGTCACATGGGGATTCCGCACAGAGGCGCAGCTGAAAGAAGCGGGGGCAACTTATCTGGTTGACAGTGTGGGGAAATTGGAACAGTATTTGTTGGCAGAAAAAGTTGCGGAACGGCTGGAAGTGCTGCCATGTGCATTTTCTGTATGTCGTATCAGTGATGAGACAAAGGTGGACTGGGCACAGCCTTTTTGCTTTGCGGCAAAGACAGACAGAGAATTTTCTCTGGTGTGCTTGACGGAGCATGTACCGGAAGAAACATTGGAAAGAGAAGACGGATGGAGAGCGTTCCGCGTTGCGGGGACGTTGGAATTTTCGTTGATTGGCATATTATCTCGGATTTCCGGTGTGCTGGCTGAAGCTGGTGTTGGAATCTTCGCCGTGTCTACATATCAGACGGATTATATCCTTATAAAAGAAAATCAATTGGAAAAAGGACTGGAAGCCCTGCGGAAAGCGGGTTATATGATCGATTAAAAACAAAAACGTCGGAAATCGTTTCTGTGAAAGAAAGATTTCCGACGTTTTCGTTTATTGGAATGGAAGTGAAATTGCTTATTTCAAAACAACATTGTGGAATGTTTTTTTGCCTTTCTGTACCAGCAGTTTGCCATCTGTGAACAGATCTGCAGTTACTTTGAAGTCAACGTCTGTTACAGGTTTTTCAGCCACTTTTACGCCGCCCTGCTGTACCGCACGTCTGCCTTCGGAACGGGAAGGAACAACGCCGATGGTGGTCAGCAGTGTCAGAATATCCATGCCTTCTGTGAAGTCAGCAGCGGGCAGTTCTGTTGTAGGTGCGGAACCTGCTGCAGCGCCGCCGCCAAAGAGTGCTCTTGCAGCTTCCTGTGCTTTGGTTGCTTCTTCTTCACCGTGAACGATCTTAGTCAGTTCAAATGCCAGAACTTCTTTTGCTTTGTTGATTTC
>CATZIM010000240.1 GCA_958420075.1 uncultured Clostridia bacterium
TGGGGACGAAGAAGGGATGCTGCCGGATGTTCTGGAAAATCACTGCCGTTTACAGCAGCTCAACGGCATTTATCTGGTACCCAATTACCACAATCCCACAGGGCACATCATGAGCCAATCCAGAAAGGAAGCCCTTGCAGCCATCATCCACAAATATCAGCTTTTGGCAATCGAGGACGACATTTATGGATTTTTGCTGGAAAAACCATCTCTGCCTCTGGCACACTTTGCACCGGATCACACCTGCTACATTTGCAGCCTGTCAAAATCCATCTGTTCCGGTCTGCGTATCGCTTATTTGACCTTTCCCACGCGGTTTGCCGCAGATATCCGACGGGGTATTTATAACGTCAATGTAAAAACCCCATCATTGAACAGCGAAACCGCCGGAGAACTGATTTACAGCGGCATTGCGAAAAAAATCATAGCGCAAAAGCGCATGGAAGCCGCTGCCCGCAGTGAAATCTGCAAAGACTTTTTCCCGGAAATTGCAAAAAATCCGCTTGGGTTTTCCCTCTGGCTGCCTCTGCCAGAAAGATTCCATCAAACAGACTTTGAACATCTGGCACAGAAGCAAGGCATTTCCGTCTGTCATTCCCATCGTTTTCTTGTGGGAGAAGCGGATGCGCAGCAATATCTGCGGATTGCCCTTTCCTCTCCAGATACAAAAGAAGAACTGGCAAAAGGGCTTTCCATACTGCGTGACTTATTTGCTTCTGATATTGATGAAAAATCTTTCTGTATATAACAAAAACCCCTATTCCATGGAATAGGGGTTTTATTCTTATCTAACTACTGCCGGATTTACATGAACCATACAATGTTTTACTTCTGGGAAATTCTGCTCAATGGCATCATGAACGCCTTCTGCAATGGCGTGAGCTGCTGTCAGCGTCAGATTGCCATCTGCGGCGATTTCCACATCCACATAGGCTCTTGCACCAAACTGTCTGGTCTGGATGCGGTCAATGCCCATAACGCCATTCTGGGCTTCCACAACGGATTTCATTTTTTCCAGTGTTTCTGTATCACAGGCTGTATCCATCATTTTATCAATGGCATCTTTGAAAATATCATAAGAAGCTTTGATGATGAACAGGGAAATAACGACGCTGGCAATAGGGTCGCAGATGGGGAATCCCAGCATTGCGCCGCCGATACCAATCAAACTGCCCACAGAAGACAGGGCATCAGAACGATGATGCCATGCATCTGCCATCAATGCGCCGGAATTAACCTGTTTTGCCGCATGTCTGGTGTAATGGTACATACCTTCTTTTACCACAATAGACAGGATTGCCGCTGCCAATGCCAGTTTGCCAGGAACTTCCAGCGCACTTGCTTCTGCGCCGAAGATTTTTTCCACACCGCCTGCCCCAATGGCAAAGCCTGTCACACACAATACCATAGCCAACAGGATAGCGGCTACGCATTCCATACGTTCATGACCATACTGGTGGTTTTCATCGGAATCCTTTGCGGACATCTTATAGCCTACCATAACGATGATGGTACTGAACACATCTGATGCAGAATGGACACCGTCAGAGATCATGGCGCCGGAATGGGCAATGAACCCTGCTGCCACTTTAAACACCGATAAGATGATGTTGACGATCATGCTGTTGGTAGAAACACGCATGACAATTTTCTCATTTTGTTTTGCCAGATCATTTGTCATAAAAAATCCCTCCTAATGTTTACCTCTCCGCCCCTTCTGATTTTACACAAAAAAAGACACCCGTAGAACATAAAACTGTCCCACGAATGTCTGTCATTCGCTGCAAAAATGCCCGACCACACGGAAAAATCCGCTGTCTGCTCAGTTTGTACTGTATGTGCGAAGGTCACTTCGTATGTGCAGTGCAAAGAGTTTTTATGATTTTATCGCATTATTTCGCAGTTTGTCAAGCATAACATTTTTTGGATAATGCCATTGCCTGAAAATCAAAGAGATGCTGGTTTATCAGCATCCCTTTGGAAAAATTCTTATTTGTCCTTTTCGAAAAAGTCCCGGACCTTCTCACCGAAAGTTTTCTTTTCTTCCTCCGGCGCCGCAGAAGTTTCGGGCTTTGCCGCCCCCGCCGGGGCATCACCGTAAAACTGCCGCAGCAGGTCTTTCTGGCGTTCCGTCATGCTGGTAGGGATTTTTACCTTCAGTGTGACGATCTGGTTCCCTCTGATCTTCGGGTTCCGCAGGTTAGGTACCCCTACGCCGCGCAGGGTAACCACGGTATCAGGCTGTGTACCGGGTTTGATGGTATATTTCTGTTCCCCATCAATGGTCTTGATGGTGATTTCGCCGCCCAGTGCTGCCTGTACGAATGTGATAGGCACATCACAGTAAATATCATTGCCTTTACGAACAAAGACACGGTTGGGCTGTACGTAAACGCTTACCAGCAGGTCGCCGTAGCCGCCGCCGTTTTCGCCCAGTTCCCCTTTGCCGCCCAGACGGATGGTCTGACCGTTGTCGATGCCCTGAGGAATCTTAACTTCGTATTTCTTTGTCTTTTTGACTCTGCCGGTACCACGGCATGTGGTACAGGGTTCTTTGATGATCTTACCAGTACCATGACATGCGGAACAGGTACGAACGGATGTAACAGCGCCAAACATAGACTGCTGCACAAAACGTTCCTGACCAGTACCGTTACATTTGGAACAGCTTTCTGCATGGGTACCAGGTTTTGCGCCGGTACCATGACAGGTTTCGCATTCGTCCAGAATGGGTACGGAAATTTCTTTGGTACAGCCAAAAATGGCTTCTTCAAAAGTCAGCTGAATGCTGACATTGATATCTCTGCCGCGTCTGGGGCCATTTCTTCTGGCGGAACCGCCGCCGCCAAAACCGAACATACTGCCGAAAATGTCCCCCAAGTCGCCCATATCAAAGCCTTCAAAGCCGCCGCTGTAGAAACCGCCGCCGCCCATGCCGCCCTGTTCAAAGGCTGCGTGACCAAACTGGTCATATTGTGCACGTTTTTCGGGGTTGCTCAGCACTTCATAGGCTTCGTTGACTTCTTTGAATTTTTCTTCTGCTTCTTTATCGCCAGGGTTCTGGTCAGGATGGTATTTGACTGCCATCTTACGGTAAGCCTTTTTCAGTTCTGCTTCAGATGCACCCTTCTGTACCCCCAGGACCTCGTAATAATCTCTTTTATTAGCCAACTTTCTCACCACCTTGTTTTACTGAAAAAACTGTAAACGTCAAAAGCAGGGGCGGGACGAAACCCACCCTTGCCTTCACTCAATCGCAATCTTATTTATTTTACAGTTCTTTGCCTTCGCCGTCAACCACATTTGGATCGCCGCCGTTTGCTGCGTCGCCGCCCTGAGCTGCCTGTGCCTGCTGATACAGTTTTTCGGAGATTTTGTAGAATTCCTGTGTCAGAGCTTCTGTAGCGGATTTTACGTTTGCTACGTCTGTTTCTGTCATTGTTTCAGGCTGCATATCTTTTACAGTATCTTTCAGGCTGTTCAGTGCGCTTTCTACAGTTGCTTTTTCGTCGTCGCCCAGTTTGCCTTCCAGTTCACCCAGAGCTTTTTCTGTCTGGAAGATCAGG
>CATZIM010000241.1 GCA_958420075.1 uncultured Clostridia bacterium
CTTCGGAGAAAAAAGAGGAAATATCCTTTTTTCATTGGAAAAATTGTTGACTTTTCAATGGATGTTCATTTTTTCGTATCATGTTGCACAAAAAGGACTCTGCAAATTTACGATTATTAAGAAAATTGTAAATAATTGGGAGAAATTTCGTAATAAGTCCATGCTATAATGTGAATATTAAAAAATGATTAAAATCATTTAATCGTTTTCCAAAAGAAGGGAGGAGAAGCCTTGGGAAAAAGCATTATCCGAATCAAAGATGTGACGAAATTTTACCGTATGGGGGCGGAAACCATTGCTGCTGTCAACGGACTGAATCTTTCCATCAAACAAGGAGAAGTTTGCTGTTTGTTTGGGAAATCGGGTTCCGGTAAGTCCACATTGCTGAATTTGATTGCAGGGTTGGAGAAGCCTACCAGCGGACAGATTATATTCAATAAAAAACACATTGAACGTATGAATGAAGATCAGCTGGCAGAATTTCGACAAAAGTACGTAGGTTTTGTATTTCAGTCCTATAATCTGCTGCCGACGCTGACTGCCATGGAAAATGTGACGCTGCCGTTGATTTTCCGCGGTGTGCCTGTGCAGGAGCGTAATGAGAGGGCAATGGAGATGCTGAAAGCCGTTGGATTGGAAGGCAGAGCCAATCATAAACCAAGTGAAATGTCCGGTGGTCAGCAGCAGCGCGTCAGTATTGCCAGAGCGTTTATCAACAGCCCTCAGGTGGTGTTCGCCGATGAACCTACAGGGAATCTGGATACCAAGACTACTTACGAAATGATGGATTTGATTACGGGTTTGGCAAAGAAAAATCATCAAACCCTTGTTATTGTTACCCACGATATGGAATTGTCAGAATATGCTGACAGGATTGTGGTTATGATGGACGGAAAAATTGAACGGATAGACGAGCAACAACAGAGTGGAGGAGAGGAAGTATGAGAAAGATAACGTGGAAAAGTGTGTTTGCCATGATTCTGTCAGTGTCTATATTGATGGGACTGTCAGTTCCTATTATGGCAGAAGATAAGATTGACATCGGTACCCCACAGGTATTTGTGGCAGGCGATGGTGTTTATGAAGTGGAAAACAACAAGGAAAACCGCTTGAGCATTCAAGTGAAAAATAAAGGGAATGCCATTGCGGATAATGTTGTGGTTCGGGCAAAAAGTGAAGAACCGATGCCGCCTTTTAAACTGAGTTTTTCCGATGGGGAAAATGTAGGCAGTTTGGGTATCAATGGCACCAAAACATTGAAACTCTATGTGAATATGAATGGCTCTCCTGATAAGGCAAGTTATCCCATTACACTGAGCTATACATACAAAGATCCCGCGGGCGGTTCTTACAGCGGTTCTGACACCATTTATATCAAGCTGAAAGGTTTTGACAGAGAACCTTCTTATCTGTTTGATCAGATGAAAATGACACCGGAAAGCCTTTCTCCCGGGACTGGCGGTACCCTTACCGGACGTGTGAAAAATACAGGCAGTCAGATCATGTATCAGGCAGAAGTCGTTCTGGATAAACTGACAACAGAAGGCATCAGCTTGAGCGGCGGTTTCAGCAGCGTACAGCTGGGAACACTGAATATCGGACAGGAGGGTAAATTCTCTTTCCCGCTGGCAACCAGCGCAGATATGGCGGCAGGGAACTATCCTGTGACAGTGAAGCTGAAATACATGGATGAAATGGGCAAAGAATACGAAAAAACACAGGATTACTACATCAATGTAGGCGGTGTCAGCGGCAAAGCATCCCAGATCATCATTCGTAATATGAAAGAACCTGCAGGGACATATGGTGTCAACCAGAATTTCCCCATTCAGTTTGAATTGTATAATGCTGGTCAGGTAGCGGCAAAAGATATCATTATTACAGCGGAAGGTTTGGATCCTTCAGCAGTGGTACCAAAATCCAGCAGTGTCAAGAATGTCATGTCTTTGGCACCTGGCGCAAGCATGCCCATGACATTTACTTTTGCAGGTACCAATCAGGCTTCCAGCCAGAACTATGCCATTCAGTTTACCGTAGAATACACTTCCGGCGGAACAAAAGTAAATACATTCAAACAGTATGCAGGCGTCAATATTTCCAATCCCAAAAAGGATAAGGAAGAAGAGGATGAAGACGATAAGAATAAGAGCAAACCAAAGATCATCGTCAGCAAATATGTCTGCGATCCATTGATTGCAGGGGAAGAATTTGACCTGAATTTGTCTTTGATGAATACCCATAAAGACAAAGGTGTGAAAAACATCAAAATGTTCCTGACATTGGCAGAGGAAACTTCTTCCGAAACAGAAAAATCCGGGAACATTTTCACACCTGTCAACAGCAGCAATACGTACTATTTCGATGCCATTCCGCCCAAAGGCACAGTGGATAAAGAGCTGCGGCTTTATGTAGTACCCAATGCGCAGCCAAAGACTTATACTCTGACTGTGAATTTTGAATACGAAGATGCGGAAGGCAACGAATACACTGCACAGGAACTGCTGGGCATCAATGTGGAACAGGTAACAGAACTGAACATGGACGAATTTGCTATGCCGGAATCCGTGGAACAGTATATGCCTGTAACCGTTTCTTTCAGTTACTATAATACAGGTAAGGTTGCACTGAATAACGTTATGTTCAAAGTGGAAGGCGACGTAGACTGCAGCCAGAGAAGCACTTATGTAGGGAATATGGACCCCGGTGCAAGCGATTACTATGAAGTGACATTTACACCCAATACCATTGGGGAAGTGCCTGTCAGCATTGTGGCAACTTATGAGGATGCCAGTGGGGAAACCATTGAACAGCGTCGGGATTATGTGCTCAATGTGACAGAACCTATGATGCCGGAAGGTGAAGAAGACGGCGCAGAACCTCCTCAGAATGGATTGACTATGAAAAATATCATCATCGGCATTGGTGTGGTTGTGATTCTGGGTATGGGTCTGTTCCTGTTCATCAGAGGACAGAAGAAAGATCCTGACGGTTTTGCGGAAAGCATGGATTTCGATGATGAAGACGAAGAATTGGAAGATGATGAAGACGAGGACGATGATGACAAAGAAGGTATGCCCTTATGAGTACACGAGATTTGATCATGATGGCAGTGCGCAATCTTTGGAAGCGAAAACTGCGGACATTTCTGACCATCCTCGGGGTAGTCATCGGCACAACTTCCATTGTTGTCATGATTTCCATCGGGATCGGCATGAATGAAAGTTTCCAGAAACAGGTGGAAGAATGGGGCAGTCTGCAGGTCATTGATGTTTACAGCAATAATGGCGATATGTATATCAGCAGTGATGCAAATGCCAATCGGGGAAAACCCCAGAAAAAAGCAGTGCTGGATGCGGCAGCCATTGATAAGTTTAAACAGATGGAGTATGTGGAAGCTGTATCACCTATTGTGCGGGAAAGCATGCAGCTGGTTTGTGGAAAGTATGTGAGCAATGCCAGTTTTATTGGCATAGACCCTGCCACCATGGAAGCCCTTGGCTACAAAGTGGAAGAAGGACGTACATTAACGGCGGAAGACAAAGAAGGTATTGTCATTGGTC
>CATZIM010000242.1 GCA_958420075.1 uncultured Clostridia bacterium
ATTATCTGGATCAAGAAGGTCCCGCTCTGCGCTATTTTGAAAAAGCTTTGAAAGCCCGTCCTGGAGATGAAGATACTCAGGAGTATATTGACGATTGCCGCCGCCGTTTGTCTTTGCCCCGATTTTCCAAAAACTTTCGGGAACGAACAGAAGCCGCATGGGAGAAATTTGCGGAGCAGGAATCACAACTGCGTCAAATCATGGATACAGACAAAAATCAGGAACGGGGTGAAGAACTCGTTGCCAAATGTGAGGAAATTTTACATATTGCTTTTGAAGATATTTCTTTTGAGACGGGCTTCAATGGCGAAAAGCATGAACTAATCCTAACTCCAGAAGGCAACAAGGTAAAGCTATTTGAATTGGCTTATTTCCAGAAACACGCACCAAAAGAGATATTGGAGCATTGGAATATTCTGGTGGGACGCCAGAGCGTGGAAAACATTGGTCTGCGTACAGGTGAATGGTATATCTCCGGCGATGATGTGCAGATTTGGCTGGAGGAGGTTGACGAAAATCGTTTTGCTTTGGAGACCTATTGCGAAAAACTGCTGCCGATGCTTACGGAAGAAGAAGGCCGTGTATGGTGGATGCTGACCACGCTGACAGATCAGGTATTGGGCGAAATTCCTCATATGCGATACATAGAAGCTTTTGATGTACTGACGGAACCAAAAGAGGAACCTGCCCAACTGCTTTCTCATCTGCCGAATATACTGAAAGAAAAAGGCTTAGAACTTTCCACAGATCCAGAAAGCTATTTGGAAACCTATATGGGATACAGCATGGAACCAAATGATGACCCCGAGGCAGATTGGAGATTAGATACCATTGCCGGCTCTACTTGCTGTGCAGCTCTCATCAATGGTTATCTAAACAATGACAACGATTACATGGACGATCTTCACGCCGATGGTGCAGTGGCAGGCTTTTTCTGCTATCCACTAGATACACTTCGTGAGGAAGAAGGCAGCCAAAAGATTTTTGACTTTCGAGATCAGTTGGAGGGAGTATTTACCACCGATGAAGGAAGTCAAGTGCTTACTTTGACTGGCGGCGCTACAGGTATTTACTGCGGCTATGTAGATTTTATTGCGTGGGATATTCGTACTGCACTGCAAATGGCAAAGGATTTTTTTGCGGATACAGATTTGCCTTGGGCAAGTTTCCATGCATTCCGCAGAGAGGCATCCACTGTGTATCTGAAACAGACCGAAAATGATGATCTAGATTCCAAGGAGAGAGTTGAAGAATTGGAAGAAACATTGACGGGAGTGGATTATATCCCTTATACACCGGAAAATGCGGAAGCATTTTATCAGCAATTGGAGCAGTGGAATGATGCGGACGAGTACACCCGCTGCATTCAGGCGTTGAATACCATTCCAGAGGAATGGTGGGATTACCGCATTGCTTATGCCATGGCACGGGCACTGGAAAACTATGCCATTATCGGAGATCACGATAAGGGAACACCAAATTACAAGGGAGACAAGGCGCTCCTGCGTGCCATTGATGTGCTGGAATCTGTTCGAGAAGAAGGTCAGAATAAAGCGGAATGGAATATGCGCATGGCGTACGCTTATCAGTATCTCCATGGGCAGGAAGAAAAGGCTATTCCTTATGCACAGCGCTGGGCGGAATTAGATCCAGAAGATACGGATGCACCGTTGGTGATACAGGAATGCCAGAAAGAAATTGCCAAACGTGCGGAAACGGATGAGGAAAACGAAGGAGATCATAAAGGTGTTTTCACTGGCTTTGTCCTTTTGTCCAAAGGAAAGTGGGACAAGCAGCAGTTTATTCAGGATATGAAGGAAAAATGGAACATCACCGTGGATGAACATGACGCAAGAGAGAATAAGAGTGATGATGCCTTAGTGTTTGAAGTGGGAGATATGCTTGCTGCTGTCAGCCTTGGAACTTATCCAATTCCCAACGGCGAAGCGGAAATAAATGCGGAAAACAACTATATGTGGGATGATGCGGTAAAGATAGCAAAAGAGCATTGTGCTCATATTATGGTAGCAGTTTTGGGAAAAGAGGAAGATTTGCTGGAAAAAGGTAAGTTGTTCACCAAACTGGTAGCTGCTTGCTGCCGCCAGAAATACGCAACAGGGGTTTATACCAGCGGTGTTGTGTTTGAACCTCGTTTCTATGAAGGTTTTGCTGATATGATGCAAAATGATGAACTGCCAATCTTTAACTGGATTTGGTTTGGACTGTACCGTGATGAAAATGGTATGAACGCTTACACTTATGGTATGGATGTATTCGGCAAGGATGAGATGGAAGTGCTGGGTACTAACGCCGAACCTGTTGAGTTGCGAGATTTTCTTGCTGGTCTTGTGTCCTATGTACTGGAGAATGATGTGGAACTTCATGACGGAGAAACCATTGGTTTTTCTGCCGAAGATAAACATACTATCACCCGCGGTCCAGGCGTATCTTTGCCAGAAGAACAGATGACGCTGAAAATCTTTTGGAAATCAACAGATAACGACCCAGATGGCGACGGTGAGGACAATGCAGATAAAGACGTATCCTTCAGTGAACCGGAAGTCTACACTGAGGATGAGATGAAAGTCATCGAAAATCATATTCAGCAGTATTTCGGTAAATTTGAAAATGTGTTCCATGAGTTAGCTTCACCTGACATACATGTGGATATCTGTGTTATTCCTCCTTCTGAAGAACGAGATTACTACACATTGGTTACCATGGGTATGGGTGCTCATCGAATGAATGTGCCAGAGGAGCTGGCAGAATACAAGCTGGAGCGAGCAGAGCTTGCCATTGCGCTACCTACGCATTGGAAACTGGATGCGGAATCTATAAAGGATGAGAAATGGTATTGGCCCATTGGTCTGCTGAAAGTGCTGGCTCGCTTGCCTATTGCGAACGATACTTGGCTGGGTTTTGGTCACACCATGGACAAACAATCACCTTTTGCGGAGGATACAGAACTCTGTTCCGCTATTTTGACGGGACCTCAGAGCGTGAAGCCAGGTAGTGAAGTTTGCATATTGCCAGACGGAGAAGAAGTCAATTTCTATCAGGTGATTCCTCTTTATCAGGAAGAATCAGCGTACAAAATGGAATATGATGCAGATGTCTTGCTGAAAAAGATGGAAGGCATCAGTTTTGTGGTGAATCCTTCACGCCAAAATGCCATTACAAGAGGCACATTGGGCAGTGTTGAGGATGGCGACGGCGTTGATGAGATGGACGATGCCATTTGGCATCTGGAAACCATAGAGGAAAAAGAACTGCGGTGGATGAAATCAACGCCTACAACCATATGGCAATTTACCTGCGCTGGTGCATGGAGCATGACCTGATGGACGACGCCTTTATGGAGGAATACGGTGATGTGGTACAGAAGGTCAAAGATGATGCTGAAAGTGTGGATCTGAGAGTATTTATTCGAGATGAACTGGAAGGACAGCTCTTTGGGTCATTGTTCAACCCAAAAGGCTTGGCTTTTGCTTCCTACTACTACGGTGAAAATGACAGCCCTTATTTC
>CATZIM010000243.1 GCA_958420075.1 uncultured Clostridia bacterium
ACTTTGAACCTACTTGCATGGGCCTGAAACATAATAAAGTCCTTGCTAACCGCTTTATTCAGCACATGGAAGAAATGGGTGTGTATGAACCGGAAGAAAAATCTGATATGAACTCCGGCTCCACTGACCTTGGCAATGTCAGCCAGCGGATTCCTACCATTCATCCTATGCTGAAAGTATCTGAAGGCAAAGAATCTATCCATAGCCAGGAATTCAAAGAAGCTACACTGCTTCCTTACGCACAGGATGCCATGATCAAAGGCGCAAAAATGCTGGCTTTGACTGGATTGGATGTACTGGAAAATCCTGCACTGCTGAAAGAAGCATGGGCAGAATTAAAAGGATGATTTAGAAGAAAAATCGGAAATTTTCAAATGAAAATCCAGAAACTCAAGTGATAGATAGAGTTTCTGGATTTTTCTGTTCTGCAAAAAATCCATATTAACGAATGCGGTATCAAACCATCTATGAACCTTTTATAAAAGGAAGACTTTTTTATAAAATGGAATGAAATAACCAAGAAATAACAAGGCATTCGGGTCAGCTTTGTAAGAAAACAGAAAGGAGAATGGTTCTTTCCTTAGGTTAAAACTTCTTTAGAAAGCACCTTTTTCGGGATTTTGCTTGCCAAAAGGCAGAAATATGGTTATAATAAAACGGTTCATAATTTTGTAAACATTTCTTCACAATTTTGTAAAGGAGATGATTGTATGAAACGGCTGGTAGGTGTAGCCGTAACAGCACTGCTGTCTGTCAGTGTTTGTTTTACAGCCTTCGGGGCAGTTTCGACCAATGCTTCCCCTTGGGCAGTGCCTCATATGGAACAGGCATATTCTTTGCAATTGATTACCGCACCTTTGCTCCAGCAGGCACAGGATACCATGACAAGAGTGGAATTCAGTGAAATTGCGGTGGCTTTTTATGAAAAAGTAACAGGCACAACAGCGCCTATGCCGGAAGAAAATCCTTTTTCCGACTGCGATGAACCAGCAGCGCTGAAAGCATATGGATTGGGCATCATTGCCGGTGTAGAGCCGGGAACATTTGCGCCGGAAAATCCACTGACAAGAGAACAGATGGCAATCATGCTGGTGCGTACACTGGAAAAAGTAGGCGTTGATATGTCCCTGTATGCAAAGAAAAATCCATTTACGGATACCAAAAATATCAGTGCAACAACAGTATCCTATATTGATAAGGCTTATGGAGCTGGTTTGATCTCCGGTTATCAGAACGGAACATTTGCCCCGAAAAATACATTGAAAGTACAGGAAGCAGTCACTGCGTTTCTGAGCGCTTATACATTTTATGAGGGCGTGCAGAATGGTACTTCTGTACCCAAAGGCGATGCGGTAATGGCAAAAACCGTTACTATAAACGGCAAAGAGCTGACATTGGGACAGACAACAGAAGAAGTGCAGGCAACATTTGGTGCTCCTACACGAATTGACGAAACAGTCTATGGCTTAGATCGCTATATTTACGCAGGGGATGGATATTTCTGGGTGACATTTGAAAATGGCGCTGCTGTGGAATTTTTCACACCCTCCAGTAAGTTCCAGTATCAGGAAATCAAGGGTGGAGCAGTTCTGGATGACGCTGCTCATGTGGACAGCATCAGTAACGTGGACCACTGTGCGGTATTGAATGGGGAATACGCTTCCGCCAGAATTCCTCTGGATTATGAAAATCAGATTTGTGGATTGCTGCTGCAGACCAAGGAATTTGCAGCAAAAGATGCTTTGACTGGTTCTTTGAGTGGTGCACAAAAGGCGGATATTGAAAAAGAACTGCTGGAAATCATCAATGTTCAGAGAAAAGAAGCGGGTCTGGCGGCATTGACAGAAAATCAGGGGTTGGATCAGACTGCATCTGCCCATAGTACAGAAATGGTCAAAGAAAAGTATTTTGATTACAAAAGCAAAGATGGGAAAACTCCTTTCCAGCGTATGATGGAAAACAATGTGCAGTTCCATACTGCTTCTGAAGTCATTGCAACCACACGAGGCGATGTGGTACAGCTTTATACGGAACTGCTCCGTACAGCTGCGAAACACAACAGCATCATGGACAGCACCATGACACAGGCAGGCATTGGCGTTGCAAACGACGGTAAAGTCTTGTATCTGACCATTGATCTGTGTAACGGATAAAAAATTTAATTCATGAAAAAAAGACCTCATTTTAGGAATGGGGTCTTTTTCTATTAAAAAACGAAAAGGCATTGTGATTCAACGGAAAGAAGTCACAATGCCTTTATTTATTATGTTGGAATATTACAGATTTTTGGGTGGTCTGGGACCTTCGAACTGATAGTAGTCTGTTTTAATACGACCGTTGAACAGTTTCCGCTTCCGGTCTGCTTTTCTGCCAAAGAGAGATTCAAAATATTCCATGGAAGTGATGAGGTAAGTGGACCAGGTAGGGTTTTCTTTCATGATGCCGCCCAAAGCACGGTACATGTTTTCCACTTCCTTTAATTCACCGATACGTTCGCCATAAGGCGGGTTGGTGATCATAACGCCGTATTTCCCGGGCAATACAATTTCCTGGCAGGGTTTTACTTCAAAGGTAATGCAGTCATCTACACCAGCTTTTTCCGCATTGGCTTTTGCCAATTCAATGGCATCAGGGTCAATATCACTGCCGTAGATTTCCGGCATGACATCATAGTCGATTGCCTGATATGCTTCTACACGGGCTTTTTTCCAAAGGTCTTTGCCGATGCGTTCCCATTCTTCAGAAGCAAATTTGCGGTGAATGCCGGGAGCAATATTCCGGGCAATCATGGCAGCTTCAATGGGAATGGTGCCGGAACCGCAGAAAGGGTCCAGCAGAATACGGTTTTTCCGCCAGTAGCTGAGCTGAATCATGGCAGAAGCCAGCGTTTCTTTCAAAGGCGCATCCAGTGCGTTTGCACGGTATCCGCGCATATGCAGACCAGAACCGCTGGTATCAATGGCAAGGGTGACAACATCTTTTAAAATGCCAACCTGAATGGTATAGGAGGCCCCTGTTTCATCAAACCAGTCTGTGTGATAGGTCTGTTTCAGTTTTTCTACAACGGCTTTTTTCACGATTGCCTGACAGTCGGATACACTGAACAGTGTGGATTTTACGGATTTGCCAACGACTGTGAATTTGCCGTCCTCAGGAATCCAGTCTGCCCAGGGCAGTGCTTTTGTCTGGTCGAAAAGTTCTGTAAAGGTAACGGCTTTGAATGTGCCCATCTTTACCCAGACACGTCCCGCGCAGCGCAGCCACATATTGGCCTTGACGATGTCGGCTTCTGTGCCAGTAAATTCTACTTTCCCATCAGATGTTTTGATATTTTCAAATCCAAGAGCCTGACATTCCCGTTTCACAACGGCTTCCAGACCGAATGTAGTTGTTGCGATCAAATTGATAGACATAGTAATTCTCCGTTTCATATCTGATTATATTCTTACCTTATTATGATAAGGCACATCAAAGGTGTGTGTCAAGGGCGGCACTGCCGGCTTTTCTGGGAAAAATGGTATGAAT
>CATZIM010000244.1 GCA_958420075.1 uncultured Clostridia bacterium
CTTTCGTCCCCTACAAAAATAACGTCGCCGCCTCTGCCGCCGTCGCCGCCATCAGGGCCGCCGTGGGTAATATATTTCGCACGGAAGAAAGAAACCATACCATTGCCGCCGTTGCCGCCTTTTACATGAATCTTGACTCTATCTACAAACATATTCTCACCTCGTATCCTTTCTCTTTCTTTCAAAACCTCTTTCGTCAGAAGCAAACTGTTTTGCTTTTCACGAAAAAGGCTTCAAATGATATCATTTGAAGCCTTCAACATTCTTATTCAGCGATTTCAACAGGGTATACGGAAACCTGTTTTTTATCTCTGCCTTTTCTTTCATATTTTACACGACCGTCAACCAAAGCGAACAGTGTATCGTTGCCGCCTTTGCCTACGTTCACACCGGGATGGATTTTAGTACCACGCTGTGTGTATAAAATATTGCCTGCCAGTACAAACTGACCGTCTGCACGTTTTGCACCCAATCTCTTAGCGTTGGAGTCACGACCGTTCTTTGTGGAACCGCCGCCTTTGTGGTGCGCGAAGAACTGAAGGTTCAATCTGAACATACTTACACCTCCTCAATTTTCAAAGTAAGATACTTGTTATATTCCGTTTCAATGCCGGACAACCCGAGCCATAATGTCTGCAAAAGCAGCTGTACTCGTTCGTCCTCCATTCCCTCTAAAGGGAACACGACTTTGAGATAACCGCCTTTTTTCTCATCGGCTTCTGCCTGAAAGGGCACGTCCGTGAACTGCTCTATGGCATTGACCGTATTGAGAGAAAGTATGGTAACTGCCGCACAGACGATGTCTTCCCCATGGGGTGCATAGCCTGCGTGACCGGAAATCTCAAATGCACAGATTTTATTCTCTTTCTGATAAAGCTTTGCCTTAATCATAATTAGATGGATTTAATCTGCAGTTTTGTGAAAGGCTGTCTGTGGCCGTTTTTCTTGTGGAAACCTTTTTTGGGTTTGTATTTGTAAACGACTACTTTTTTAGCTTTGCCGTCACCGATTACGGATGCTGTAACTGCTGCGCCTTCAACGTAGGGAGCGCCAACTTTTACATCGCCGTCTTTCGCCAGTACCAGAACTTTGTCGAAAGTATATTCCTGACCTGCTTCAACACCCAGTTTTTCTACTGTGATGATATCGCCTTCTGCTACTTTGTACTGCTTACCACCAGTTTCAATAATTGCGTACATGTGAACACCTCCTCGCAATTTACTCGCTGGATACGGTAACCGAAGCCTTTCTTCGGTTTTCCAGAACCTCTCCATGCGGCTGACATACTTCATTATAGTATCACAGGGTTTTCAGCCTGTCAACACTTTTATTCCAATTTTTTGCCTTGTTTTACAGCAAAATATCGCTCTTCCTGCCCCAGTTTCCGCAGCACGGACAAAAGTGCGGCAAGACCATCTCTGGTCAGGCATTTTTTGCCGTTTCTCGTCATTTCATAGGCAATGGAAAGGCAGTCCTCCGCCCGTTCCAGACTGCCGTTGGCTGCATACATCCGTCCAATGCGGTCACAAAGCTTGCCATAAGCTTCTGTTTCCCTGCCTTTGGCAGTACCCAACAGCAAGGCCCGATCCAAAAGGGTATTCGCTTCTTTCTGATTGCCCTGTGCAATATGAGAAGCCGCTGTTTTCAGAAGCAGACGGGCAAAATTTTCTGTTTCCCCTTCCATCATACGGGTTGCCAGTGCCAATTCACTGAAACATTCCGCCGCATCTTTATGGCGTCCACTGTCTGCCAGCAGTCTGCCTGTGCGCTCCAATCTGCGCTGATACTGTTTTCCTCTGGGCAGCTGGAGTTCGCGGAACAGTCGTATATAAGGCAGGTACATGCCTACTGCTTTTTCCTTTTCACCCATGGCAAAATAACAGTCGCCGATTTCCGCCAGCAATTCGCAGTAATCCTTTGTTTTCACGCTGTCATATTCTTCGATGTAATTCTTGGCGTTGGTGAGCTTTTGCAGACCTTTCAGATATTCTCCTGCTGTCAGGTACCATTCACCTAATCTCCGACAAGCCTGTGCGTATTCCATGCCTTCCGCCGCCTGTTCTGCCGCCTGATACCAGAAAAATGCCTGATCCCGATTGCCTGTACGCATCTGCAAATCTCCCAATGAAATGGCATTGCGCACGGCTTCCTTATCCAGAGATTGTGCCTGTTCGCCCCGCTGCGCCAGCATTTCCGTAAAAAGTTCTTTTGCCTTCTGGAGCCGCCGTCTTTCTTCCATTTTTGCCTGACGTTCCGTTCCGGCATAAGGCAGTTTTCCTTTGTTTGCCAGCAAATCATACTGCTGGTGGCGTTTGGCGAATTTTTCCGTCAATCCGCCTCCGGCACGGCTGAGTTTTTCTACAGCTTCTTTCCGATAAGCCTCTGCCTTTTTTTCATTGCCCATGGCAAGATAACAAACGGCAATTGCCAGCAATGTTTCCGCTGCCCGCTGCTTTTCTTCCGCCGTTTCCTCATAGTTTGCGTCATTGAGCGCCAGATAATGCTGCACTGCCACGGCATAATCGCCTTTGCGTACACAAACTTCTGCCAGATATTCCAGCGTTTTCAAATATCTTGGATTGTCCTCATCCAGCATTTCTTTCTGAATAGCGGCGCTTTCTGTCAAAATCTGAATGGCTTCGTCATACTGTTTCTCTCTTGCCAGAATCTCACCCAGTTTTGCCAAACCAATAGCGTATTCTGGATGGTTTTTGCTGAAATGCTTTTCCAACAGTTCAATGGCTTCCCGGCAAAGGGCTGCCGCCGCCTGACCTTCTCCCGCTTTCTGCTTCACATCCGCCAAAATCTGCAAACCGCCCACCAGATCACGGTCTGTGCCTGTTTCCGCTTCTCTGCGGATATACAGGGCCTCCTGCAGATATTCCGCCGCCGCTTCATAAGCGCCTTTGGCTGTAAAAAGTCCTGCGATCTGCTCCAGTGTATCGGCATACAAAGGGTCCATTCTGCCTACAGTATCCCGTCGAATAAGCAGAGCTTTTTCGTAAGCGGCAAGGGCGTCTGTATCCCGTCCCATTTTTTCATAAAGTCTGCCTCGGCTCATGTAGCATACAGCCACCTGCGGGTGGGATTGCCCCAAAGCCGCTTCTTTCCGCCGCAAAGCTTCTGCGTTGGCTTCCAGCGCCTTTTCCATTTCATTCATACCACTGTAATCCGCGCTCATGTTGTTCAGCGTATCAGCATAAAACAAATGGTCGCTTCCCAGCACTTCCTGTACCAGCCGCAGCACTTCCTCATGGCACTGCAAGGACTTCGCGAACATCCCTGCCTTACAGCACAATATGCCCAAACTATTCAGGCTATTGATGTAATCCAGATGGCTGTCCTGCATCATCTTCCGGCGCATCTGCACTGCTTTTTCACAGTATTCCACAGCCAATTCGTTCCAGCCTGCTTTTTCGCAGACTTCCGCCAAAGATAATGTCCAGATCATATAACAGAAGCTTTCCTCTACCCCTGCTTTTTCCATGAAGTCCAGTGCCTTTTCATAAGAAGAAATGGAGC
>CATZIM010000245.1 GCA_958420075.1 uncultured Clostridia bacterium
TGTTAATAACATTATATCAAATCTATACCAGGCAAAAAATAGAGATTTTTTTATATCTACATGGAATTTATTCTTTTTCATTTGGCGAAACCTATAATTTTTTTGGTTTTTTGTCGAAAAAACTGTTCAGATTATGGATTCATGTATCCGTGCCTGCACAGGCACCCGAACATATCTGCCATCATTCAGCTCCATATCCTCAGGCAGTTCCTTTCCCATGCCCAAGGCAGAGGCAATACCAAATACAGCTTTTCCCTGTTCCTTGGCACCACAGTCAACGGTTGCCCAGATCACTTTCTGTTCCAGCGCCTCAAGCCCTGCCGGTGTTCCATCAATACCAAAGACTGCTGCTGTGAAATTTTTTCGCTTCAGAGCATCTGCAGCCCCTAACGCCATATCGTCATTGTTGCACAATACCAGTTCAATTTCATCGCCCATTTCCGCAATCCATTGCTCCATAATGGCATCTGCTCGGCTGCGCATCCAGTCAGCTGTTTCTGCATCCAGCTTCTGCAGCTTCACACCACCGTCCTCAATGGTTTGAAGCACATAGTCAGAGCGGAGAATGGTATCCTGATGCCCCATTTCTCCTTCCAGCATCACATACTGTAAAATGCCATCTCCATTCTTGTCCATTTTCTCCGCAGAAGCAGCATAGCTCTGCAGCACTGCTTCCCCCTGCATCCTTGCCGTTTCTCTGGCATCCGTGCCTACATAATACACATTTTCGCCCCGCAGAATATCTTCCCGCACAGGTTCCCTATTGAAAAAAACAAGAGGCACTTCTTCCGACTGAGCAAGATCCACCATGCTGGAAGCATTTGTTCGATCTACCAGATTGACACAAACAGCATCATACCCCAGTGCAACATACTGCTCCACCTGCTCAAACTGTTCCCGTTGAGAGCCATTGGCCCGAGAAATATTCAAAGTCACAGGGCAGCCTGTTTCCGCTTCATAAGCAGCTGCCTGTTCCTGCATAGAAGATACGATACTGTCTACAAAAGTGTCACTTTCCGAGTAAAGAGAAACACCGATTTTCAATTCTTTTTTTTCCTTTGTACGAGGCATCCATAGCCAAACCACTGCCAGGACCACACAAATCACACCTAAAAAAATTCCGATTGCCTGTTTTCTTATCTGCATCTGTTCTCACCTCACGCAAAAGGAAACAATATCGCTTCCCGACTTCGATCATACATATTTTCACCGGTCACCCAGACAGTTTGGAAAATTCTTTCTTCTTCATTCTGATCTTCTCCGGTCAAAATCATTGTCAACTTCTGCACACCAAAATAACCTGCGCCATATGCGTCTATCACAGCAACTCCGGCAATATTTTCCTTTTCCAGCTGTTCTCGGATCATTCCACTCCAGCCCATACCAAACAAAGGTAACTCGCATCCATTATTTTCGCAGACCTGCGCCATGGCTTCCAGTGCCTGTGTATCACAGGAAACGACCATATTGCCTCCCTGTGCTGCCAGACCGTTGACCAGCGCATTGGCCTCCGCATAATCCGCGAGTTCCACACGGCGTACCATAATCCCAGCCTGCGGGAACATCTCTTCCAGCAAATCGTGCATATTCTGCATCTGATCGCTGCGATCCTTATGGGACACCAGTGTCACACTCTGACCTTTATCCCTCGCTTCAGCCACCTTTTCCACCAGCAGCCTTGCAATGGCTTCTCTGTCAAAAGAAACATTGGCTTTCACACGGGGAGATTCCGCTTCTGTATCCCATAACACCACAGGAACCCCTACGGGGATATTTTCCAAAATTTCTTCTGTGACTCTGCCGCTTCCGCATTGGAGCACAATGCCTTCACATCCCGCATCCAATTCCCGCTGCACCAAAGTCTGCATATCCACTTGCTGGGCTTCATAATCATGGAGATTCAAAAAATGCATGTCCGCATGGTATGCCTGCGCCGCTTTCTTGGCACCTTCCCGCAGATTCAGATTGATGCTGTCCTGGGGGATATCCACAATGACAGAAATATTGGATACATCCACTTTTCTTTCCTTCCAGATATAGTCCGTAGACGAAATCAGAAACAATACCACCAGAATGAGGATATCCGCAAAAAGGAATATTTTTTGTTTCACTGTCATGATACCATCCCCCTTTCTTTCATTTCTTCATAGGGAATGGCTGGCAGATGAATCTCTACACAAGTGCCTTCATCTGGTTCCGAAAGAATGCGCAGTCCATATTTCTCCCCGAAAACCAGCTGGATTCTCTCCTGTACATTTCGCAGACCGACACCGGAGCCTTTTCCTGTCTGAACAAAATCTCCCCGCAGGAGAGCCTCTGCCCGTTCCTTCGTCATGCCGCAGCCGTTATCTGTCACGGAAAGCACCAATTCTTCCCCTTCCAGATAGCCTTTTACGGTCAATTCCCCATCATCATCCATAAATTCCATGGCATGATAGATGGCATTTTCCACCAAAGGCTGCAAAATCAGCTTCACTGTCCCCAGTTGTTTTGTTTCTTCTTTCACATCAAACTGATAGGTAAATTTATTTTTAAAACGCATTTCCTGTATCATCAGATAGTTTCGCACATGTTCCACTTCATCGGAAACAGGAATGACCGTCTTACCTCTGCTCAAACTGATACGGAAAAACCGTGCCAAAGCTGTCACAGCTTTGACGGCATCGCCGCTTTTTTCATTTTCAATCATCCATACAATGACATCCAGTGTATTATACAGGAAATGGGGATTGATCTGGTTTTGCAGCACCATCAGATCGCTTTTCCGCTTGGCTTCGTGTTCCTGCACAATATCCTCCATGAGCTGTTTCAGATTCCGCTCCATTTCTTCGATGGCATTGGACAGATTCTGTATTTCATACACACCGGAAGCCTGTATCTTCGTATTCAGATCCCCTGCTTGTATTCGTTTTACAGCGCCTTCCAATCGATGCATGGGCTCTGTGACTTTTCTGGAAACATAGAAGTTAATGAGCATCATGGCATTGAGGAAAAACGCCAGCAAAAACAGGATGAAACTTCTTGTTTTCCAGTTGTGCAAAGACGGTGTATCCCCTTTGGATACCCCCACCATATGCCATCCCGTATAGCCAATGGTCTTATGCAGGAAAGTATAGGGTTTTACCTGCACATCCCCCTCCAAAGAGGACATAAGCAGAGGTAAAGTCTCCTCTTTCATAATGCCTGCGGCAATCTGATCCTGCATGGGATGATACAGCAAATTGCCGTTTTCTCCTGCCAGATATACATAGGATTCTTCCCCTACCATGACATTTTCCAGCATATCCTGCAATACGTCGTACCGCAGATTGATGAGCAGCACACCACGCTTTGTCTGATCTCCCATGGTCAGCTGCACCATACGGCTCATAGGGATCACCCGTGTATAGCCATCGCCTTCCGCCCGAAAGACCCGGGAAACCTGGGGTGCACCAAAACGAATATTTTCTTCTGTATCCAGCGCACTGCCATACCACGCTTCTTTCTGCAATGAAAAATTAGGACGCAGATGGCTGTT
>CATZIM010000246.1 GCA_958420075.1 uncultured Clostridia bacterium
AGCAATTAAAAATATATTTACTTCAAAGGGGGAGAGATAATGGCACTAATCGGCATTGATTTAGGTACGACGAACAGTCTTGCCTGTGTGTATCAAAAAGGCGAAATGATATTAATTCCCAATCAATTAGAGAAATATCAAACACCAAGTGTTGTAAGTTTTACGGAAAAAGGATTGGTTGTTGGGGAAACAGCAAAAAGCAATTTGATTTTATCCCCGGAAAATACAGCAGCTTCTTTTAAAACTTTCATGGGTACAAATAAGGTATATAGTCTTGGAGAGGAAACTTATCTGCCGGAGGAACTTTCTGCCTTTGTGATCAAGCAAATTGTTGCAGATGCAGAAACATTTCTGCATGAACCGGTAACAGAAGCCATCATCAGTGTTCCTGCGTATTTTAATGATTCTCAAAGATGTGCAACAAAGCTTGCTGCGCAATTGGCTGGCGTTCATGTGGAAAGATTGATCAATGAGCCTTCTGCTGCCGCACTTTATTATCAAATGATATATGGGAAGAAAGATGGCTGCATCATGGTCATTGACTTTGGTGGAGGAACCTTGGATGTAAGCATTGTGGAATGCTTTGAAAATATCATAGAAATCATTGGTATAGCGGGAGATAATCATTTAGGGGGAAATGATGTCGATCATGAAATTGCCATGTTTTTTTGCAGACAAAATGGCATCTCTATTGATGATTTGAAGAATGAAGAAAGAGCAATATTGTTTCAACAGGCGGAAAAAGCCAAAATCACATTATCTTCAAATGAAATTGCAACAATGGTATTGCTTGTGCAAAACAAAGAGTATCGTTTGATACTTACCAATAAGTTGATGGCTGAAATATGCGATGATTTATTTAAAAGAATCAAAAAAATCATCAATCAGGCAGTGAAAAACTGTTCCCGCAGACCGGCGATTGACAATGTGGTGCTGGTAGGTGGCTCGGCGAAATTAACTGCTTTGCAGAAGTATCTTTCTGATCTGTTTGGCAGACAAGTTTATGCTGCTCCAGAAACGGAAAAGGCCATTGCACTTGGGCTAGGTGTGTATGCAGGTATCAAACTGCGCGATGAGCAGATGCAGGATATTGTTATGACAGATGTATGCCCCTTTTCATTGGGGGTAGGTGCACGTCATAGTACACAAGATCAGACGGTGTATATGGAAACGATGATTCCCCGCAGTAGTATGCTGCCATGTGCAAAAGAAAAAATGTTTTATACTCTTTATGATGGGCAGACGGCTTTAAATTTTAAAATATATCAGGGTGAACAGTATTATGTTGAAAATAATTTGGAACTGGGAGAGATTACTGTCAGCGTAAATCCTGATAAAGCCGGAAACCAGTGGGCAAAAGTTACATTTATGTATGATATCAACGGAATATTATATGTTTCGGTTCAAAGCTGCACAGGTGAAGTCAAAGAAAAGGAGATCGTAAATGAAAAGCTCCATTTGACACAGGAAGAAATGGAAAAAAGCAAGGAAAAGCTGACAAACATGATTCAAAATCAGTTGAATTTGGACGAAAATGAATTGATACAAAAACTTGTGTATCTCTATCAGTTTGCCGCTCCCTTTGAAAAGAGCCAGATTGCATTTGCCGTGTCTAATCTGCAAAATGCTCATTTCTCCGGAAGTCCTATTTTGCGTAAAAAGACTTTTGAGAATATGCGGGAATTGCTGAAAGAATTAGAATACCATATCTCTCAGGAAATTGATTTTAAGGATCTATTGTATCAAGAGGATATGTTTTGGGATGAGGAGGAATGACAAATGTCTGATTTTTGGGAAATACTGGAGATCGAGCCTACAACAGATATATCTGTCATCAAGCGGGCTTATGCAGTACTGGCTAAAAAATATCATCCAGAACAATATCCAGAAGAGTTTTTGAATTTAAGAAATGCTTATGAGGCAGCTATGGATTATGCTGCAAGCGGAAATGGTACATTCTTTGCTAGAAGTGAAGCCCCAAACGCAGTCATCTCTCTTCAAAAAACAGAAAAAAACAATATAGAAGAAACTTACAAGGCAGAACTGGAAGAAGAAATCAATGAACAAGAGCAGGAAGAAGAACAAGAACTATCTGAAAACATCTACTGGGATCTATCTAAATTGAATGAGCAAAGTGAAGCGGACTGCACCGAAGCTCTCGCGCAGTTTTCGAATTTATACCAAAGCGGAAAACGAAATGATGCCAAACAGTGGTATATCTATTTTACATCTGCATCGTTTTTGGAAGTATGGAGAGAAGAATCGTTTACGAAAATGATGTGGGATGCTGTTCTTGAAAATATGGAAAAATATCCTATAAATAAAACATTTGCCAAATGTCTGAATGCCGTTTATGGATGTTTTGTTTATGCGCCTCAGTCTTTTGCTGAAGTCCAGTATAACAAACATGTTTTATTTGATGGTTTTTCCAACATTGAAAAGATACTGGAGCTAAGTGGGAACATAGGAAAAATGACACAAAATGACTTATCCATGTTCATCAGCTTTTGCGAGTATCGCTTGTTGGTGTCTTTTGCCGAAGAAAATCAATGGAATGATACCATAAAAATGCAGGCAGAATATATTTTTTATAGATATGTGATGTCTTATATCAGAGAACGTTGCACGCAAAAATCGTATAGTGATGTGGAACGCTGTTATTTAGGTATCCGGCTGATTGCAGACTTTATTAGAAAATATGAATTGCCGGAAGACATCTACCAGTATATCTGGAAGATATATTCTTTGGAAAGCGCTGTAAATGGCAGAAGCAAAATATATTATGGTGATATTCGCAAAATCATTGCCCATAAGAGCAAAACGCCAACGGAAAATCATAAGAAAATTTTTGACCTGTATTATGTTTATCAAAGAAATCTGGCAGAAAATAAATTGGAAATGTATATGATAGACGACATTTTCTTACTGCCGGAAACAGAAAAAATGCTGAAAGATAGGCATTTCATATATGATACATTATTTTACTGGATCGCTATGCCGCAGCACTTGGTCTTTTTGGAAAGATTGCATGATTTTTACACCCAAAATGCAAATGTTTTCAAATCAAAGGAGATTCTAGCAAGTATCGAAAAACGTGAAAAAGAAGTGCAAGCTGAAAACGAATTGAAAGCGGACGAGGCAGATCAAAATTATGCGCTGTGTAATATCAATCACAGACCTTTTTTACGCTATTGGCTGAATATTGGTTTTTACAGAGCGATCAATTTTTCAAATGTGTTGAAGCGAAACCTGATTTTTTCTGAAGAATGGGCAAAATGCTTTGCACAACAGAACTATCGTCTGTTATTACTGAAGTATAAAAACAAAGATATTCAAATAAAACTTCATAGAAGATATGCAGAATATGTTTACGGGGGTAAGGTTGTTTATAAACCTTTCCTACAATGGCATGCATTGGAAAACATAGAAGATGATGCACTGTTTTTCCTGCTTTTGCCGGCTGTCATTCCTTTTGTCGATGATGAAAAGACTTATGATATGGTTTTGACGTGTAT
>CATZIM010000247.1 GCA_958420075.1 uncultured Clostridia bacterium
ATCTTACCGCCCACCAGCGCTGCGGCGATACCACCCAAGAATACCCACTTTCTGTCACATTCCAAACAATTTTTCCACATAATGCATTCCTCCATTTCTAGTTATTCAATGCTTACTCCACAAGTTTACTATCGCTAACTTTTGTTGTCAATGACTATTTACAAAAAATGGTGTATCCTTTTAAAAGAAGGATGATGAGAAAAAAGGTTGGTGTAACACTTATGAAATTACAGGAATCTGGAGAAAATTATCTGGAAACCATTTTGATATTAGAAAAAAGAAACGGCATCGCACGCTCTGTGGATGTGGCCACAGAATTGGGCTTTTCCAAACCCAGTGTCAGCCGTGCTGTCAGCATATTAAAAGAAGGTGGCTATGTGACCATCGGCAATATTGGCCAGCTCCTACTGACGGACAAAGGCAGACAGGTGGCACAAAACATCTATGACCGCCACTGTTTCATCAAAGAATGCCTTATGTTCCTGGGTGTCAGCCCGGAAACAGCGGAAGCCGACGCCTGCCGTCTGGAACATGTTCTCAGCGAAGAAACCCTCACCTGTATGAAGGCACACTACGAAAAACACATGCCCAAATCAGAATCATAAAATAATTTCAAAATTCCTATTGACAGCCTATGAAAAACGTGATAGGATGTATCCAGAAGTTAGCAATTGCTAACTATTAATTTTGACAGGGAGTTAGCTTTAGCTAACATACAGAAACTAACAAAGGAGGTTCTGCACATGAGCGTTGTTATCGTGGGCGGTCACGACCGCATGGTTCGTCAGTATATGGACATCTGCAAGAAATTCAACTGCAAAAGTAAGGTGTTCACACAGCTGCCGGGGAATTTCCGTTCCCAGATCGGACAGGCAGATTTAATCATACTGTTCACTTCCACCGTTTCTCATATTATGGTGACAGGTGCCGTACAGGAAGCGGAGAAAAACAATATTTGCATTGCCCGTTCTCACAGCAGCTCATCTTCTGCCCTGAAACGTATTTTGGCAGAACACTGTTGTTGATTTTTACCCAGTGGTTAGCATACACTAACATTCTAAAGTTTGATAGAAAGGAGGATTCCCATGTCCGATTTTGAAGCGGAACTGATCCATCACGCTGCCCCAACTTTACTGGGCAGAAAGCAATCCAACCTGTTTTCCCTGCCTCTTTCCCTTTTGCCAAAGTGCAGAGAAGAAATCGCCCTTTACGGCAAAAAACTGGCGGAAAAAGGCATCTGTATTGTTTATCTTTACAGCTTTAAAAACCGTGTATTCATCATGGTCTATCGTCAAAATGCCATGATGCGGTATCTGCGGGTCCCCCATGTGCGGGATTATCTCATTTCCCTGGGCTATCCTGCCCGTATCGGCAAAAAAGACGCCATGACGGAAACATTGGCTCATCTGCGCAAACGGATGCAGGCAGACGGTGATTTCCCTCATGAAATCGGCTTTTTCCTAGGTTATCCCCCTGCTGACGTATTTGCTTTCATGCGTGAAAAAGGTCAGAATTACAAATGCGTTGGATTTTGGAAGGTCTACGGTGATGAAAAACGAGCACTGCGTATTTTCCAGTGTTATCGTGACTGCCGTGACCAGATGATGGAACAGGTAACTGCGGGCACGTCCATACTCTCCCTCTTGGGCGCGGCCTGAACAGATACATATTTTTCAGAACTTTTTTTCAGAAAAAAGGAGGACAATTATGAGTAAAATTGCTGTAATCTATTGGAGCGGCACAGGCAATACCGCGATCATGGCAAATGAAATTGCCGCTGGTATTGGCACTGATGCTGAAGTATTTTCCGTAGATGCTTTTCATGGCAATGTAGCAGACTATGACAAAATTGCTTTTGGCTGCTCTGCCATGGGCGATGAAGTGCTGGAAGAAGCAGAATTCGAACCTTTCTTCACTGCTGTGGAAGGCAGTCTGAAAGGCAAAAAAGTTGCTCTGTTCGGCTCCTACGGCTGGGGCGATGGTCAGTGGATGCGCGACTGGGAAGACAGATGCGCAAAGGCTGGTGCAAACCTCTTTGACGATGGGCTCATCCTCTGCGGTATGCCCGACGCTGACGGCAAAGCAAACTGCAAAGCATACGGTGAAAAATTCGCCGCTTATTGATTCCTTAAGATTTCCCTTTACACACCCTACTCTACGGGAAACTCTTGACATTTTCTGTAATACACGATCCATAAAGAATACACCAATCCTTCTGTATTCTATAATAAAACACACATACCTTCTTACACAAAAAGGCTGTGAAACTTCGGTTTCACAGCCTTTGACTATCAAAAACTAAATTTTACTTTTTTCAAGGAAGCAGAAGGGCTTGGGAAACGAAGTGTTTCCCAACTGGAATCCGCAGTCGGAATTCACTTCCGGCGAGGAAAAGGCGAAGTTTCAAGGCTTTTTAGCCGATGGAATTTCGCCTTTATGCTTCTGTCTACTCGTCAAAGGCTTGAATGAAATGAGCCTTTGACGACAGCTCTCTTTGTGTCCTTATTTTGTCCATTCCAGTTCTGCCGGTGTACGCAGTTTCTGGTGTTTGTAAATGGGAATCTGATATTTTGCTCCCAGCGCTCTTACCAGGTCTTTGTAGCAGCCTTTCATCTTGTCATGGAAGAAGATCGCTTCCACACCGCCGTCGATGGCGTCAATGCAGTCACTTGCCCGCTGGATGCCTGTTTCATCCTCATAATGACCGGATACCAACCACTGGTTCGCCAGAATATGGGTCACCCCAAAGGTTTCGTCCTCACCCCACTGGGTGTAAACAGCTTCCGCAAAGTTAGGCTCAAAGTGTACGCCGCCTACGCAAAGGATCTGATGGACTTTTTTGCCGTCGTCCTCAAAAATCTGTGTCAGAGAGCGTGCCAAGGCTCTTGCAGCCTCTTTGTTGTTCCAGCTGTCAGGTTCACTGCCTACTTCAATATCCATCATTGCCACAGGGTATTTTGTCAGCAAAGTAGGGTCCCCTTCGCCGTGGTATACACCAGACCAGTGAGTGGCTTCTGTTGCCACGTGATAATCATCCAGCCCCAATTCTTTCCGGTTCTTTTCCACTGCCAGCATGAGATTCCGCATGAGTCTGGGTTTTGCGGCACCAAATACGCCAGAAGGCAAATCCCCCAGCGAATGTACGGTCAGCACTTTTTCCGGCGCATGTTCCCCTTCATGCCATGTAACCATGCCGGATACATCGCAGTCGGCAAAATACTTGTTCATATCCGGCAGATATTTATTGTAGTCCAGGCAGATAGCTGTCTGTGTGGGCGCAAAATAAAAGGTGTTCCCCGCCTGATCTTCATAAGCCATAACTGGGTTTCCATCAAAAATCATATCTGTTTCTTTCTGCAAAAAGCCTTCTTCCTGCAGGCAGTCCCATACCAGATAGGACACATATCCAAAATCACGATTCACATTGATAAAATAAACAGCTTTTTTCCCACTCATAGAATGACCTTCTTTCTTTTGTATAAATATAAA
>CATZIM010000248.1 GCA_958420075.1 uncultured Clostridia bacterium
CAAGCCAAACGGAACCCATCTTCAGGGCTGTATGCGCCTGCAAAAGCCAATGCGGGGATTTCCCCCAAAGAAAAACCTGCCACAGCCTCAGGCACAATGCCTTCTTCCCGCAGAGCCATTGCTGCTGCAATGTCTGCCAGATACAGGCAGGGCTGTGTATTTTCTGTGATCTTCAATTCTTCGGCTGTACCTTCAAAGCACTGCTGCAAAGTGCCGGGGCGGATTTCCTCCGCCCGAGCAAACAGTTCTTTTACGCTTGCGTTGTTTTCGTAAAAGTCCTTGCCCATACCGGCCTTCTGCGCGCCCTGCCCTGAAAAGACAAAGGCTATTTTACCCATTTTGCAGCTCCTTTCAGCAGTTCTTCCGCTTCGGTCGCGATTTCTTTCACGATTTCCGCTGCGGGCTGTTCTTTTTTCACCATACCGGAAATCTGACCTGCCAGGAAGCAGCCGGCTTTTGTATCGCCTTCTACGGCTGCTTTACGCAGTGCGCCAACCCCCAGCTCTGCCACATCTTCCGCTGTTGTTTCGGGTGCAAATTCCACTTTCAGGAATTCACGGCTGAAAGGATTTTTCAGACAACGGCAAGTGTTGCCGCCAAAACGTCTGCCTGTGGTAACGGTGGAGATGTCAGTTGCTTTGAGAACCATGTCTTTGTAGTTCTGATGCACACCGCATTCTTCCGCCAGCAGGAAACGAGTCCCCATCTGTACGCCTACTGCGCCCAGCATGAAAGCCGCTGCCATACCGCGTCCGTCACCGATGCCGCCTGCTGCCAGTACAGGAATGTTCACAGCGTCGCATACCTGAGGCACCAGAGGCATTGTTGTCATTTCCCCGATATGCCCACCGGATTCGCCGCCTTCTGCGATAACAGCGGAAGCACCTGCTTTTTCCATCATTTTTGCTGCTGCAACAGATGCAACAACAGGAATCACAGTGATGTTTGCTTCCTTCCACATTCCCATGTATTTTTTAGGCATGCCCGCGCCTGTGGTAACGACCGCTACCTTTTCTTCAGCCACGATTTTTGCCACTTCATCCACATGAGGGCTCATCAGCATGATATTCACGCCAAAAGGTTTGTCTGTCAGTTCTCTGGCAATACGAATCTGTTCACGCAGGTAGTCGCCGCCTGCGTTCATGGCAGAGATAATGCCCAGACCGCCGCCATTGGAAACGGCTGCTGCCAGTTTACCATCTGCAATCCAAGCCATGCCCCCCTGAAAGATGGGGTATTCAATGCCTATCATTTCGCAAATCGGTGAAACAATCATTTCTTTCCCTCCAATTAGTTCTGTTTGCTTTCGATCATTTTAACCAGATCAGCAACAGTTTCTACTTTGTTGTCGCCCATTTCGATTTCTGTGCCCAGTTCTTCTTCCAGGCTCATGAGCAGTTCCATAACGTCCAGAGAGTCGATCCCCAGATCAGCGAATTTTGTTTCCATTGTGATTGTGGAAACTTCACATTCCAATTTTTCTGCCAACAGTGCTGCGATTTTTTCAAATACCATGATGCATTCTCCTTTTCTTCTTTAAAAAAATGATTTCGTCTTGTTCAGGGCAGCAAGCTGTCCCCAATATTTCCGCATGTTGCGGACTTGTATATGATGCCTTTTTGGCTCATTACCATCTTACAATGCAGGCTGCGCTTGCCAGACCGCCGCCAAAAGCGGGCAGCAGCAGCAGATCGCCTCTTTGCAGCATTCCCTTGCGGTTCATTTCATCCAGCGCAATGGGGATGCTTGCGGAGGAAGTATTGCCGTAACGGTCAATATTCACATAAAATTTCTCCTTAGGCACTTTCAGCATTACGCTTGCAAAATCGATGATACGCTGATTTGCCTGATGTGGTACGATGTACTTAATGTCCTCAAATGTCAGACCATTCTGCTTGAGCAGATATTTTGTGTCATGACAGATGGCGTTTACAGCAAACTTGAATGTATCCTGTCCACGCATATGGATATAAGGTTTTTTCTGTTCTCCTTCATAGAAAGGAGATTTCCCGATGAGCTGCGGAATGTCAATGACATTATCGCCGCCCTTTACATGGAATACAGAGTCAAGGTAATTGTCACCTTCACCCAGAACCACTGCCCCTGCGCCGTCACCAAAAATAACACAGGTACTTCTGTCTTCCCAGTCCACAATACGGCTCAATCTTTCTGCGCCAATGACAAGGACTTTTTTCACCTTGCCTCTGGCAAAAAATCCTGCTGCTGTTTCCAGTGTGAAAACAAATGCAGAACATGCCGCGTTGATGTCCATGGTCATGCAGTCCAGACCCAGAATATTCTGAATCATACAGGAAACAGAAGGAGAAATGGATTCCCCGCTGACACTGGCTGCCAGGATCAGATCGATCTCTTCTTTTTTCACACCGCTGTTCTCCAGCGCTGCCAGTGCTGCTTTGGCGCCCATGTCTGCCGCCGTTTCGTTGGTGCTGACGTGGCGTTCTTTTACGCCTACGCGCTGCATGATCCACTCATCATTTGTATCTACAATTTTAGACATATCATCATTGGTTACCACTCTGGGAGGCACATACATGCCCGTTCCCAATATCGAAAAACTCATTCTTTTTTCCTCCTGCAATATGCAATCTTTTGTGCTTACGATATTTAGTCCCCGTTTTGGCAAAAAGGTTACAGGAAATTGATATTTTTTTGCACTTTTTTCCAAACAAAAAGGAAACAGACTTTTCTATCGTAGTAAAAAGCCCCTTTGTTCCCCCGTCAGCCTCTTTTTCTCATCCGCATCCACAGCATCACCAACAAACACCAGGAAGCACATACATAGGATAAAAACCCAATGGCGATAAGCATTCTTCTATGCCTCATTTTTTCCGCCAATCGGCAAAATTCCTGTTCAACTGTGTTTTCTGCCGGAATCTGTCCCATACCGGAGGGTCTTTGAGAAAATCTGCGATATTGCTTGTAATACTGACGACAATCGGGACAAGTCCGCAAATGCGCCGCTACACTGTCTTTTGTCACGGGATTTGCCAGCCCATCCTGATACAGAGCCACCAAGTCCATGACGATTTCACATGGCAAATTCATCTTTCAACACCTCCATCATTTTTTTCTTCGCACGGAAAAAAATCACCTTTGCGGAATTTTCACTGATCTTCAGCGCCAGAGCGATCTGAGAAAAGGGCAGTTCCGCATAGATCCGCAGCAGCACCACATCCCGGTATTTCTTCGGAATTTCCTTTACCATGGCGCGGACTGCTTTTTCCACATATTTCTTATGGACATATTCTTCCGGGTCTGCATTCTGCATATAATAGGTATGAACTACCAGATCCAGATTAGCAGAGTCCAGATGCAGTTTGTTGCGTTTGAGATATTTGAAATAAACATGCTTTCCGATGGATGCCAGCCAGGTAAAAACTTCGCACTCTCCACGAAAACGGTGAAAGGACGTATATGCCTGCAAAAATGTTTCCTGAGCCAGGTCTTCCGCCAAGGCACGATCCCCGC